>JAADDM010000073.1 GCA_013153955.1 Gammaproteobacteria bacterium
ATAACCAAGGGTTCTGGGTACATTTCATTCAGCTCTTCAATTAATTTCCAAGCCTTTTTATATGACATACCCATTTCTAAGGCTGCTTTATTCATTGAGCCAAGTCGATCAATTCGCTCTAGCAGCTCCACCCTGCCAATCCCTACATACCCATCATTTTCGCCCGTAATCCAAAAACGCGCTCTAATATTGAATGCATAAGGCTCTCCTGGCATTTTTTTAGGGGATACTTTGCCCTCACTCATATTTGCCAACCTCTTTGACCCTTTTTGGCCTTTCAAAATTTCTGATTTTCCTGCGACTATGTTTGACATCGCTACACGAACCAGCCACTATAGACTTGAATAAAATAAACAAAATAACAAACCTTGTTACAACCTGCATCCTCTAATGTGGCGCAGCATATTGTAACAATTAGCGGAGTATATTATGAACGTAGGTAAACTGGATCGTCTCATTAGAGTTTTTATTGGCTTAATCTTTATTGGGTTAGCCTATTCAGACACGATTGGTATGTGGGGTTATATCGTAGGTGCAATCCCTTTGGCGACAGGCTTACTAAGATGGTGTCCTCTGTACACGGTTGCTGGGGTACAAACGTGTCCGTTGCATGAAGCGGTTAAATACGACAAGTAATGTAACCGTTTTATTGTCAAGCTTGTGCTTCAACCAACCCTAAGTTGGCGTAATACACGTTGCTTACAGGGTGCTGTTAACCTTTCAGCACCCACACAGAATAAGACGACACTTATCCCTCTGCCTATCTGAGTTAGACCACGGCTTTTAAGAGATCGAGAATAATGAGCCTTTCGACCCCGCCCCCTCTTTTTAAGCGTTACCAAACGCCATCATCAAGTACAGATATTACACAGCAGGTGTTAAGCACGCTAACGGATTTAGGATTAGAGAGTAACCCTATTCATTTTTCTGTGCTGTATGAATGGGTTATTCAATGCGACCCTTTTCTTAGCAATGAGATAGAGCAAGCCTTAACTGAGCAGCATTATAGCGACCAGACGGCTGAGATCTTTTACATGGATTTAATCGCTCAATTTTTGGGGCTGCACATTCCTTCTGAGGAGGTTGAGCATTTACTTAATGGCCTACAAAGCCGCTTGGATGATTGGCAAAACACCACGCAAAATCAATCTAAAGCGATCAAAAAAGGGATGGCTCAACTGCTGTCCAGCCCCATGCCTGAACAGAGTAAACATACGCTTTCTCGACAGTTATTGCCTCTCATTCAAGCCATTCTCGCCAACACGGCACAGCTCCAAAAAGCGGTGGGAGCATCTAGCTTTGAAATTAGGCGTTTAAAACAGGCACTTAAAGAGGCACATGCCCTTTCAAGAGTCGATGAATTAACTAAGCTTGCAAATCGAAAAGGTTTTAATGAGACCCTTAATTTAATGGCTCAAGAGGCGCTTCAATTACAGGCGAGTTTTGCTTTTATTATGCTGGACATTGATTACTTTAAAAAAATTAATGATGCGTTTGGACACCCAACGGGAGACAGCACGCTGCGCTACATTGCCAAACTGATTAAAAGTGAAATTAAAGGTAAAGATTTCGCTGCCCGCATCGGCGGGGAGGAGTTTGCCATACTGTTACCGAAAACGACTTATCAAAATGCCTTACAGGTAGCAGATAATATTCGCCTTAACATTGCCTCTAAATCTCTCAAAGTTAAAACACATCAAAGCGCACTCTCCTTTAGCGTCTCTGGTGGGGTTGCGATGTATCAGATGAATGAACCGATTGATCGCTTAATCAGCCGAGCTGACCAAGCTCTGTATTTAGCAAAAAACAGTGGCCGTAACCGCATCAAGGGAGAGGGTAGCCTGTAACCCTCCTCCGTACCTATCCGCCTCCTTTTAACATTAAGCAAACAAGACTTTTCATCATGTATCAATCTATTTCAAAGAAAATAGCCGTTAATCTCATTACCGGTGCGCTAGGCTCGGGTAAAACGACCTTACTTAGAAACGTGCTTCGCCAAAAACCTGCGGAGGAGCATTGGGTTTTACTCGTTAATGAGTTTGGCGCTGTCGGAATTGATGGCGCGATTTTAAGTGAAAACAAATCCATACAGGTTGAACAAATTCCCGGTGGCTGTATCTGCTGCACGGCACAGGGCGAACTTAAAGAGACGATTGAAGCCCTGCTCAAGACACAGTCTATTGATCGCCTGCTCATTGAGCCAACGGGCCTTGGTGAGCCTGATAGTCTCGTTGACTTGCTGCAAAGCGATTTGTTTGCGGGGCACTTTGATATTCAATCTGTTTTTGCAGTATTTGACAGTACCGATATAAGCGTTAAAGCCTTTAATCAATATACCATTCTGCAAAACCTTGCCCATATGGCTGATATTATTATTTTTAACAAACAAGATCTTGCATTCAAAGGTCAACTCGATGAACTCGTGGCTTATGCCGAGGCACTCTACCCCCCTAAACAACATATTCTAATCACTGAACAGGCCAAAATTGATCTCTCTCTTTTAAGTAAGAGTCATTCGGCTCACAATTTGGCTGGCAAAGCGAAATGGGTGTTGAATAAGCTATCAGAACAACTCAATCATAAAAATACCCCTCTGCATAAACGCAGCCTAAAAACGCGGTCTTCAAACCTGCCCTACCACCCTATTGAGTTGCCCAACATTGCTGAACGACTCTATCAAAAAGAGTTAGACATACACTCAATCGGCTGGATTTTTCACCCCAATCAAACCTTTGACTGGACAAAGCTTCAATCGCTATTTGAATCTTTAAACAAACAGACCGGCTTTCTAAAGGTTAAACGTGCTAAAGGGGTATTTAAGGTGGGTAAACCTTGGATGCTCTTCCAATGGGTTAACCAAAACGTTTCACGGGAGTATATTGCCTATCGACGCGACTCTAGACTGGAACTTCTTATTGAAGCCCATTATGAGTTTGATTTTACAGGCTTTGAAAAAAAAATATTGGCCTGCATGACAGACTAGTCTCTGCTTATAAATAGGAAAAACACCCTGTAGAGCAGCCTCTTAACGCCAGCCATTCATCGGCGTTCTAAATATAGTAACTTGCGATTAGATTCAAGCTATTTTTTATCTTTTTTGCCATAGATTTTTTTTCACGGCTATAGATTTTTTTTAAATTATTTTTTAATGTTTTCCAAATATATTACACAGACTTATCCACAGGCTTAAAGAGTCTTATATTGGGAAAAACGCAACTTTTCCACAGCCTACTCTTTCTGCCTAATCCAAGTTCACACCACATTTTCAGACTTGCGCGAATCCCCAAAATACACTATATTTTGCGGTATTAAAAAAAACTAATAACTACATCTAGTGGTTAAGTAACAATCCAAATACTAGCAGATATTGAACAAAACTCGACTTAGTTTTGCTTCAATCAGCTAAGTTACTGAATTTATTAAATTTTTGTAACTTTATTACTGAGACTTATCTCAAGCGTTATACACAGGTTAAGAATACACCCATGAAAAACACAAACATTCAAGTTTCAAAACGTAATGGCTCTAAAGAATCGTTAAATTTAGAGAAGATCCATCGCGTCATTTCATGGGCAGCAGAGGGCTTAGAAGATGTCTCTGTATCTGAGGTTGAGCTGCGCTCTCATATTCAGTTTTATGATGGCATTACCACTTCGGATATTCACGAAACGATTATTAAATCTGCTGCAGATTTAATCTCTGAAAACACCCCCGATTATCAGCACCTATCTGCGCGTTTGGCCATATACCACCTACGTAAAAAAGCCTTTAATCGCTTTACCCCCCCGGCTCTGTTTGAACATATCAATAAAATGGTTGACAGTGGTCACTATGATGCTCAAATTATCAGTGATTACTCTAAAAGTGAGATTGAAGCATTGGATGCCTATATCGACCATGACCGTGATTTAACTTTTAGCTATGCTGCCGTAAAACAACTTGAAGGTAAATACCTAGTACAGAACCGCGTAACAGGTCAAATATTTGAAAGCCCACAATTCATCTATATGCTTATCCCTATGTGCTTATTTGCACATTATCCAAAAGAGACCCGTGCGCAGTACGTTAAAGATTTTTACGATGCTTCCTCTCAATTTAAGCTGTCTCTACCGACCCCGATTATGTCAGGAGTTCGTACCCCGACGCGCCAATTTAGCTCTTGTGTATTGATTGAAGCGGGTGACTCACTTGATTCAATTAATGCCACCTCTTCGTCTATCGTTAAATACGTCTCTCAACGTGCTGGGATTGGGGTAAATATAGGCCGTATTCGAGCACTTGGTAGTGAGATTCGAGGAGGAGAAGCATATCACACCGGTATGATTCCTTTTATCAAACACTTTCAAACAGCGGTTAAGTCCTGTTCTCAGGGCGGCGTTCGTGGGGGAGCAGCAACGCTGTTCTATCCACTTTGGCACTTAGAAGTGGAGTCGCTGTTAGTCCTTAAAAATAACCGAGGGGTAGAAGAGAACCGTGCACGTCATTTAGATTACGGGGTACAAATCAATAAACTGATGTATCAGCGCATGATTGAAGGCAAAAACATTACCCTATTCAGTCCCTCTGATGTCCCTGGCCTATATGATGCTTTCTTTGAAGATCAGGATGAATTTGAACGCCTATACCAAATTTATGAGGCTGATAACAGCATTCGTAAAAAGCTGGTTAAAGCGATTGATCTATTCTCTCAGATGGCTCAAGAGCGCGCACAAACGGGTCGAATCTACATTCAAAACGTCGATCACTGTAATACACACAGCCCGTTTGATCCGAAGCAAGCACCGGTTCGCCAATCAAACCTCTGTTTAGAAATTGCCCTGCCGACCAGCCCACTTGAATCTGTAGAAGATCCCAATGGTGAAATCGCTCTATGCACGCTATCCGCCTTTAACTTGGGTGCGATTAAAGACCTTGCCGAGCTAGAGTCACTTTCTGACCTGATTGTTCGTGCACTAGACAGTTTACTTGATTATC
>JAADDM010000206.1 GCA_013153955.1 Gammaproteobacteria bacterium
TGTTGCGGCTAGCGCTGCGGTAATTAATAGTTTTTTCATTAGTTATCCTCCAAATGTTAACTAAAACGAGCTTTTATATTTTTTTTGCTTCGAAAGCCATTGTAATGGGTAACGAGCGATTGTGAAAGCTTAAATACAACAGTTTTTTACTGTTTTTATCTAGATGTATACGTTATTAAGTTTACCCAGGTCCTGTCAATCTTTATAATAGACGGCATTAGATCAAAAACACTTTGTTTTTCTAGGGGTTAATTGCTGGATAAGTGAGTAAGCCGTTGAAATATAAGAGGTTGTGTTTCGTATGGAATTCGCCGAATATTTTATAGAGAAATAACTGATTAGCCTATAAGTTTTATATAAGGTAAAAAAACATGAGAATTTTGCAAGATGCATACACGTTTGATGACGTTTTATTAGTTCCAGCACACTCAACGGTACTGCCAAAAGATGTTTGTTTAAAAACAAAATTAAGTCGTAATATCACATTAAATATTCCCTTTTTGTCTGCCGCGATGGATACGGTAACGGAAGCGCGCTTAGCGATTTCTATGGCGCAGGAAGGCGGGATTGGAATTGTTCACAAAAATATGACAGTTGAAGAACAAGCGCATGTTGTGAGCAAGGTTAAAAAATATGAGCATGGCGTGATCTCTGAGCCTGTTACGGTACAGATGTCAGCTACGGTTGAAGATGTCATTAACATCACCAAGCGTAATCGTGTATCGAATGCACCTGTTATGGATGGTGATAAATTGGTCGGTATCGTAACAAGTCGAGATATCCGTTTTGTAACAGATATGTCTCAGTCCGTTGCAAAGATTATGACGCCAAAAGATAAGCTGGTTACGGTTAAAGAGAAAGAGAAGCCACAAGTGGTGCTTGATCTACTGCATGATCACCGTATTGAGCGTGTATTAGTTGTCAATGATGACTTTAAGCTGAAGGGCATGATTACCGTTTCAGATATGATGAAATCATCTGACCACCCAAATGCATGTAAAGATTCTGAAGGTCGTTTACGTGTTGGTGCAGCAGTTGGTACCGGCGCTGAAACAGAAGATCGTGTTGCTGCTTTAGCCGCTGCAGGTGTAGATGTCATTATTGTTGATACGGCACATGGTCACTCACAAGGTGTAATTGATCGTGTTGCTTGGGTCAAAACAAATTTCCCGAACGTGGATGTTATTGGTGGCAATATTGCAACTGCAGAAGCCGCTTTAGATCTTGTTAAAGCGGGCGCTGATGGCGTTAAAGTAGGCATTGGACCGGGTTCAATTTGTACAACGCGTATTGTTGCAGGAGTGGGTGTTCCTCAAATCTCAGCCATCTCTAACGTTGCGATTGCGCTGGAAGGCACGGGCGTGCCGTTAATTGCAGATGGTGGACTACGTTTTTCAGGTGATGTGGCTAAAGCCTTAGTAGCGGGTGCTTCTGCTTGTATGATTGGTAGCATGTTTGCTGGTACAGAAGAATCTCCAGGTGAAGTGGAGTATCTACAAGGTCGAGCGTATAAGTCTTACCGCGGTATGGGCTCTTTGGGTGCGATGGCTCAGCCATCGGGTTCAAGTGATCGTTACTTCCAAGCGAGTAATGCAGAAGATAAATTGGTGCCTGAAGGGATTGAAGGGCGAGTTGCTTATAAAGGACCGTTATCAGCCATTATTCACCAGCTAGTCGGTGGGGTTCGTTCGAGTATGGGGTATACCGGTTGTAAAGATATTGCAACGATGAACAGTAAGCCTTCATTTGTGAAGGTAACCTCGGCGGGTATGGCAGAGAGCCATGTTCATGATGTGACCATCACTAAAGAAGCACCTAACTATAGAGTGTAAACTGCTTTAGTAGGCTCTTAAATAATTTAATTAAAGTTTTGCATAAGATAATCTGTGGCTAGAACTGGCCTGGTAGAATTTTTGTATAAAACTCTAAAGAAAGCTTTTGTAGGTATCTACAGAAGCTTTTTGTCTTTATCACTCTTTTCAGATTTGGAAAAAATATGACTCAAGCAAATATTCATGACCATCGCATTCTTATCCTAGATTTTGGCTCTCAATACACTCAGCTTATTGCACGTAGAATTCGTGAAATAGGCGTGTATTGTGAGGTTGAACCTTGGGATATTGAAGATAAAGACATCAAAGCATTTGGTGCGAGAGGCATTATCCTGTCAGGTGGCCCAGAAACGGTAACAGGAGATGATTCACCTGTTGCACCTGATATTGTCTTTAACCTGGGCGTACCTGTTTTAGGCATTTGCTACGGCATGCAAACCATGGCCGAACAGCTGGGGGGTAAAGTCGTCAACTCACTTGAGCATGAGTATGGTTATGCACAGGTAAGAGCACATGGTCATACTAAGCTGCTAAAAGATATTGAAGATGATGTGACGCCTGAAGGCTACGGAATGTTAGATGTTTGGATGTCTCATGGAGATCGTGTTGAGACGATGCCAGAGGGCTTTAAGCTGATGGCAAGTACTCCGAGCTGTCCGATTGCAGGTATGGCAAACGAAGAGAAAAACTTTTATGGTATTCAATTCCATCCTGAAGTAACGCACTCTAAGCAAGGGCTTAGAATGATTGAGCGTTTTATCATTACTTTGTGTGGTTGCGAAAAACTGTGGACGATTGAAAACATTATTGATGACAGTATTGCGCGTATTCGCAAGCAGGTTGGTACAGATCAAGTCATGCTGGGCTTATCAGGAGGCGTAGACTCTTCCGTTGTGGCAGCACTCTTGCATAAAGCTATTGGGGATCAATTAACTTGTGTCTTTGTAGACCATGGTTTATTGCGTTACAAAGAGGGTGATAATGTGATGTCCATGTTTGCAGAAAACATGGGGATTAAAGTCATTAGGGCGGATGTTGAAGAGCGATTCATGTCAGCGCTAGCAGGCGAGTCAGATCCTGAAAAGAAACGCAAAATTATTGGACGTGAGTTTATTGAAGTATTTGATGCTGAATCAACTAAGCTACAAGGTGTAAATTGGTTAGCACAGGGAACGATTTATCCTGATGTGATTGAATCCGCTGGGTCAAAGACCGGTAAAGCTAAAGTCATTAAGTCTCACCATAATGTGGGTGGCTTGCCAGAAGATATGAAAATGTCTCTGATTGAACCGCTTCGTGAGTTATTTAAAGATGAAGTGCGTCGTTTAGGCGTTGCACTAGGGCTTCCGCCTAAAATGGTTTACCGTCATCCGTTCCCAGGTCCTGGGCTTGGTGTACGTATTTTAGGGGAAGTTAAAAAAGAGTATGCAGATATTCTACGTTTAGCCGATCATATCTATATCGAAGAGTTAGAAAAATGGGATTTGTATGATAAAACATCACAGTCATTCACTGTTTTCTTACCCGTTAAATCGGTTGGAGTAGTGGGTGACGCGCGTCGTTATGATTATGTTGTTGCGCTACGTGCAGTAGAGACCATTGATTTCATGACCGCTCGTTGGGCGCACCTGCCTTATGATTTCTTAGAGCATGTATCAGGTCGAATCATCAATGAAATTCCTCGTATTTCTCGTGTTGTTTACGATATTTCAAGTAAGCCACCCGCTACGATTGAGTGGGAATAATCCTCTCTTGACTGAATGAACGACTAAAAAGGCTTTCTTATGAAAGCCTTTTTTTATGGCAAGGGAAATTAATGGAGCGAGTAGCGTGTCAATCTCAACGAAAGAAATAGCAAGTATTTCCTCGGTAGAAAAAGAAAGTAGCCAGGCCTGCCAAGATGAGGAGTGGATGCGTTATGCCTATCAGCTAGCAGAGAGAGCTGAGGCGATAGGGGAGGTGCCTGTGGGTGCTGTTATTGTCTTAAACGGTGACGTTATTGGAGAGGGTTGGAATCAGTCTATTCAAAATAATGATCCGACTGCCCATGCTGAAATACTTGCGATAAAGGCTGCTGGAGAGGCGGTAGGTAATTACAGGCTGTTAAATGCAGAGCTGTATGTCACCTTAGAGCCTTGTCCAATGTGTGCAGGTGCAATGGTACATGCGAGGGTTGCACGGGTGGTTTATGGTGCATCTGATTTTAAAACAGGGGCTGCGGGTTCAGTCTTTAATTTAGTGGATGATGAGCGCTTGAATCATCGATTAAGAATAGAAGGGGGCATCCTTATGGATGCGTGTTCTACGCAGATAAGCGCATTTTTTAAAAAGCGTAGAAAAGCGCATAAGCAAAAAAAAAAGAAACCAAGAATAATTGATGATTTGGAGCCTTGATAGTCATAGTAAACAATGCGAATATAGGAATATTAATCACATTAATTATAAGGTAAATTGAGAGAGGACATATGCTCTCAATCTCCCTGAAACGAGTGAAGTCCAGCCCATGCAAAAAAGTGTCGACCCTGCAGAGGGCATTACGACCACCAAAATTCTCCCAGGAGAATTTTATATTACTAAAGAAAATGAGCGTATTGAAACGGTATTAGGTTCTTGTATTGCCGCGTGTGTACGAGACCCAATAGCGGGGGTTGGGGGGATGAATCACTTTATGCTCCCGGTCGATAAAAATACGGCTCGTGCAACAGAAGTCTCCAATGCCAACCGTTATGGTAACTATGCCATGGAAAACTTAGTGAATGCCCTACTCTCATCTGGCGCAAAAAGAGAGCGCTTAGAGTTCAAGCTTTTTGGGGGCGGACGCATCATGAGTTCCATGACAAACATAGGTTGGTACAATATTGGCTTTGCATTTGATTACATTTATACAGAAGGCTTTAAATTGGTCTCTCAAGATATTGGTGATATTTACCCGCGTAAGGTACTGTATTACCCAATAACAGGGCGTGTACGGGTAAGAAGATTGAATGCAATGCATAATCAGTCACTTGCAGACCAAGAAAACAGCTATATTAATACTATTGAGTCTAAGCCTGTTGAGGGCGATGTAGAACTATTCTAAGGACAAACGCTATGGATATGATGGAAACTTTTC
>JAADDM010000074.1 GCA_013153955.1 Gammaproteobacteria bacterium
AGGCCGAGGCGAAGCCAGTCCGCTGCACGCGGGGTTGGGCCTGATTTATCCTAAAGACTTGGCTAATTATCTTTCATTATGTTAATTATTGGTTCTATAATCTCATTAGCTATCTGAGGGTATTGCTCCAGCCACACAAACAAGAAAGCCTCTCTCACTATGTCCTCGGGTATAAATCCCAAACGTTCACCTATTTTGGCGAAAAGCAAATGATGATCACGAGTATCTTGACGCACATCTCTTATGATTTCAGCAATTTCATCGGCCTTTTCAAAGCGTTGATGCAGGGCAATCGCTAGTTTCCCTTTCACTTCGTTAAGAGAATCTATAACGGCATCGCAAATATAAATCTCAGGTGGCAATTCTTCCCCAGGTAGCCGAAAAATTAAGCGCTCCGCGGATGCTTCTTGTTGAGAGTCTCCATCAATATAACAAAGAGAAGGGACTGAAGATGCAGGGTCTTCATTATGGTAAATATGAATCTTAACGGCGGTTCCATCCCCTCCCATTTCATAAACTGCTACCATCTCTAAATCTACCCCTTCACTTCTTCTCACTATAGATTCAATCCAAGATTTAGCAAAAGCGTCCTCTGTATAAACAATAGCCTTCGGCTTATCTGTATATCCCCTGAGTGCTCTGAGAGCATAGATGTCTAGATCTCCTTGTATGGCTCGGTCTCCCAAAACCGCCCATATAGCTTCTGGAGGCAATGGCAATAAAGCATCTGAAGAGTGGGTAGTGAAAATTACTTGTATACGTTTTCGTTCAGCCAACTCAACCAAGTACTCTACCATTTTTAACACAGCCATAGGATGCAAGCCATTCTCCACTTCCTCTATTAAAACAAGAGATTGTTCTGGTAGATTTTCAAGTATGGCTATCATTCTAATAATACTGGCCTCTCCTGCCCCAAAATGAAACTCGGAATATTGGATATCCTCCCCCACACGTTCAGCGCCTAAAAACAGAATTTGAGATTCATGGCGCACCCCTTTATATCGAGACATGTCCCACCCTAAAATACGCGCGGCGTGTTCTGATATTTCTTCACCTATTGACTGTACCTCCTGCTCAGTTATCGAATACGTGGAGCGAGCAAACTTCAAAAACTGAGTTTGCTCACTTGCCGGAACCGTTCTTGAGATGCCAAAAATTGCAACGTCTCTATCTAATGGGGAGCGCTTCCACCTACTCTCTCGAAAACTGGCAGTACGTTGTATAAAGTCGTCTTTTCTGACGTCTCGGTCAATTAGAGAATACCTTATGCGCCACCCCTGCATACTGGTGTCAAAGACTTGATTTTTGGCGAAAAATCGACGCGGCTTAACCGAACGATAAGCCAAAGCAGCAGCACCAAGAACAGTACTTTTCCCCCCACCGTTAGGTCCAATAATAGCAGTTACAGGAAAATCAAACCTGATCACCACATCTTCAAATCTTCTCACTTTTTTGAGCATAACTTCGCGCAAGTACTTTCGATAATTCCCCTTAGCAACCCGATCCTTTAACTGATTGATGGTGCTCTCGCGAATTTCACTACGATACATTATTCTTCTCCTCGCAATTGCCCAACGGGGGCGTGAGCGGCTTGCGATGCCGAGCGCAGCGAGGCGAAGCAAGTCCGCTCAACGCAGGGTTAGGGTGAAAACCCGCACCTTGCCACGCAAAACACCTTGGTTTGAAAAGCGTGGGTTTGACCCGCTTCATTGCCACTTGCCCGCTTCATTGCCCGCGAAACCCACTTTCATTTTACAACACTTTGCCGCTTTTCAGGCGCAGTGTTGGCCGTAAAGACTGACTTCAACCAGCACGCCCCACAACCATTGAAAACCAACTGGGGCTGTCCCCTGCCACGCCAAGACGCCTGCGCTCACACTCAACCGGACAAAGTTTCACCCGCGCCTCGCCCATGCGCTCACGCCACGATTTGCAAAAACACTTTGTCGGAAACGCAACTTGCCGCGCCGCGGGAGCTTTGCCGGTAAAGCCTTCATTTCACGCTCAACTTGGAATGTGCCGGCCTGCTTCGCGGCGTGGAAACACTTTACGGTTCAACGCTCGCTTTCGCTCACCAGCCTGCGCGGCGCTCACTCGCTCCTCGCTCTTCCAAAGCCGCCTGCGCCAACATGCCCTCTCACTGCACACTCTCAACAATTCAAAACGCGCCGCCGCTCTTTCCCTTACAAACGAACCCTAACGTTTGGCTCAGCGGCAGCGGCAGCGACTACACAATCACCAGCGCCAACTTGCTACCCACTTTGCAAATCGCGCCCGCGTCCGCGAAGCGGCGAAGCCGCTGTCCGCTGTAGCCATGGTTAGGCCAATATGATGTCACCTATGGTTATGCTGCCATTCGCTTGGAAATGAATAGTCAAGATCCCCCCCCTGACTCATTCTGCTCGCTTATCCGAGATGAGAAACCAATATACCTTCCTTTTATAAAGCAAGCAAGTTTTTCTTATGCATTAGTCTAATTCAAAAGGGCTCCTCTTGTAATAGAGTACTAGTTACCTTTTCTTAGTCCACGTGCCATCGCTCCATTCTATAGAATCGCCATGCTTCTTACCATACAGCGTTTCTCCACCGTCGACTCTTCGTTCTATATAACTGCCATGATCAATTTCCCAACCACGGCTCCCATCAGACGATTTCCACTCCGTCCACCCGTTACCTCGATCATATCGCCACTCTGTGGCACCTTGGTAGTAGCGTCGCTCCGTCTGACCGGCTCCATGATCTTTCTCCCAATACTCTTGTGAACCACCGCCAGACATAACACACCTCCTTAAGTAATCTTAACTAAGGGAGGAGCCCTTTTTGCCCACTAATATCAACATCAGCGGCTTGCGATGCCAAGCGCAGCGAGGCGAGCAAATCCACTATACGCTGTTTTCTATATAACCGACTGACACTAAGGTATATAGAACTTACGAGGCTCGCCTCAGCGCCTCTTCGATTCGACGACGCCCGCTCTCTACAGAGTCATCCTTTTTCGGAAACGAATTCGTTTTAATCTCCTTTTTATCACGATCGTTCTCTGGATTAGGACGGGGGGAGTGTTTTTCACCACTCATATTTTCACCTCCTAACATGACTTGGAATACTTCTCTCCTCAGCGCCAGCCGGTTCTACTAAACCTTAACCTTTCTAGCAGCTTGCCTTTTCAAAGCAAACCTAAACTAAATGTTGTGAAAAACTTTTGTCAGGATAAAAAGCCATAATCACTAAATCCCAAAATCGGCCATCGAACCAACGATGCGCTTTCAACCTGCCTTCTTCTACAAAACCTACTCTCTCCGCTGCTTTGAGTGAAGATTCGTTGTAAGCGTAAATTTCAGCATAAATCTTACGAATATTGAACATTGCAACTAAGTAGCGAACATGAGCTATCCCAGCCTCAGGTCCTAAACCTCTACCTGTATATTCTTGTGTGAGGTACATTGTGCCATATAAATGCCGATCCACTGCACTATACCGCGACGTGTATGTAAATCCTACAGGAGTTTCCTCGCCATCATGGTAATAAAAAATAACAAAGAAGGTGAAGAAAAAATATCGGAGTCTTTTATCGAAATCCTCTGCAAACTCCTCATAAGAAAGCAACCGCCTCTCATCCCACCACAAGTGCATTTGCTCAAATTCCAAATGCCACCATTTGTAAACAAAGTGATAATTCTCCCTGCTTACAGGACGAAGGATTGTTCGCTGCGTCTCTAGTGTATTAACCACGGCTACTCTCCCTCAATTGCATATGCTACGCACAAAAAAAAGGGGGGGAACCTCCCCCCCAAAAAGCAAGATTCATTTGATACGCCACCAATTGGAACCGTCTTTGCTGCGGTAAACCTGCCCGCTCTTCCATTCTTGCTGCTGATATTTTTCCCCATTCACCGTTACTTCATATGTGGTATAGTGATCCGTCCCGAAGATTCCCAAATCTCCACTCCCGATTCGATTCCGCTCGCTGGGTTCACCATACGGATCATAATTCGTACTGTAGTCGTTAGAAGAACTGGACATAGGGCACCTCCGTAATGTATAGAGATTGAAAGGAGCAATCACTTACACCATCACTATACATCGTACAGTTTTGTTTTTCAAGGGAAGAAGCCTCTCATTTTGAGAAGACTCTTTTCTTTCCCATTATTTCTTTATATCAAAGTTATGAGATGCATCTTCTAAAACAAACTTCTTAGGCCATTTCGCTATACGTCGGTATGGAATTTCTCTATTTCGATCAACATACTTCTTTGCTTGTTCTAGCATCTTTGCAAAAATATCTATAGTTTTCTGTGAAACAGGCATATACATCGTAATGAACAGACTTCCATAACTCGTGATCTCTTCAGTGACTACAGCCATAAACTCTATCGTTTCACTCTCTTGTAGAGAGAGTGGATTCTGTATCTTATACAACCTCCCAAAGTTGCAATCCAGCCCTGTTTCTGTTTCTGACATTTGCCAATATTTACGGAAGCGTTTTCTAAGTAAAGGATCCTCGGAAAAATAAAGAGAATGAAATAACATCTTCCAGTAGGGAGTACATCTATAACGTAGTGAGGCACGCTTAAATCCTTGAACATTAGAAATTATCACTTTCTCCCATTCACGCCAATAAGGCGTATTCTCGCCAAGATCAAAGAAACCAGTCTCTGATGAAAATATGTACCATAAGAGATTTACAGAAAGAGGGTTAGTTTGAACTTCAATAATGCGGTCTTCTGTTATACCATAAAAATCCATCATTAAACGATTTACGGCGATAAAATCGTACATAGAGTCAATAACCATAGCAGGAAATGGAATTCTCTGAAAGTTATCTAATATTCTGCTCAATTCTTCTTCTGGTGAATGGTAAACAGGATACATTTCATCAGGACGTATCCCACTAGCAGAGAGGAAAAATTCTCGTCTTTCCCACTTACTTAACTCA
>JAADDM010000224.1 GCA_013153955.1 Gammaproteobacteria bacterium
TTATTCCACTTCTCTAACAATGCCAAATACTGAAGCAGTTGATCGACTTGTACTGTTGATACTTCAATATTAAGACTGGCTAGGCCTGATTCTAATTGAGGTTTTAATGCGCTAATGGTCATAAATAAGATCTACTTTTTAATATTGATGTTGAGCGAATTCAGGGTTAGCTGCACCATGGTTTAAACGCATGATGCTAATCATTTCTAGAGGCATCAGTGTTTGCTTGAACCCCTTTACCCCCTTTTGAACGGGCTTTTTTTATGGCGATTAACAGTATTGAGACCGCCGCAGGGGTAATCCCCTGAATACGACTCGCCATGCCTAAGTTTTCGGGCTTGTGATCTCTAATTTTCTGTTTTACTTCGTTAGACAGGCCTGAAATATCATCTAGCGCTAAGTCTTCTGGGATTTTAACGGATTCAGAGCGTTTCATCTTCTCAATCTGCTCCATTTGGCGTGTAATATATCCCATATATTTTGCCTGAATTTCTATCTGTTCGACCACTGTTGCATCTTCAACCGCCTCTCCAAATACTTCAAGCGCCGCTAAAGCGTTATAAGCAACATTCGGGCGTTTTAACAGGTCAAATAGAGTCTGCTCTTTACTTAACGGCAGTTCCATAATGGCTTCGGCTTGTTTAGCATCCGCATGAGAGGGGAATATCCAGGTGTCTTTTAAACGAGCCACTTCGACTTCAAGCGCCTCTATTTTGGCTTGATAAGCGGCCCAACGGACATCATCAATCAACCCCATTTCACGCGCGATAGGTGTTAAACGCTGATCGGCGTTATCCTCTCGCAACATTAAACGATACTCTGCACGAGAGGTAAACATGCGGTAAGGCTCTTTTGTACCCATGGTAATCAGGTCATCAACCAATACCCCTAGGTAAGCTTCATCACGACGCGGATACCAAGCGGGTTTATCTTGAGCGCGCAGCGCGGCATTAATACCTGCCAGTAAGCCTTGTGCAGCCGCCTCTTCGTAGCCTGTTGTTCCGTTAATTTGCCCCGCAAAATAGAGCCCTTTAATCGCCTGGGTTTCCAGTGAGGTTTTCAGGCCTCGTGGATCAAAATAATCGTACTCAATGGCGTAACCTGGGCGCATGATTTTTGCGTTTTCGAGGCCTTTCATTGACTGAACAATTTGAATTTGTGCTTCAAACGGCAGACTGGTTGAGATGCCGTTTGGATAGAGTTCGTTGGTGGTTAAACCCTCTGGTTCAATAAAGACCTGATGCTGATCTTTGTCGGCAAAGCGCATGACCTTATCTTCAATAGAGGGGCAGTAACGTGGCCCAACACTGTCAATTTCACCCTGATCGGAGTACAGCGGGGATTTATCGAGCGACCCCATAATAATGTCATGGGTTTGCGGATTGGTATAGGTAATATAGCAAGGTACTTGACGCGGATGCATAGAGGCTTTACCCATATAGGAGAAAACCGGCACAGGTGTGTCGCCATGTTGAATTTGCATGGCTTCAAAGTTAACGGTTCTGGCATCAATACGCGGTGGAGTACCTGTTTTTAGACGACCCACTGGTAGACTTAACTCTCGCAGTCTATCCGCCAGCAGATTCGCAGGCTCATCTCCTGCACGTCCGCCTTCATAGTTTTCTAAACCGATATGAATTCGCCCGGCCAAGAATGTACCCACGGTTAACACCACTTGATCGGCATAAAAATCTAAGCCCATCTTGGTTTTAACACCACATACCTGCTCACCTTCAATAATCAAGTCTTCAACAGCTTGCTGAAAAATCTCTAAATTTTCTTGATTCTCAAGTCGCATTCTAATCGCTTGGCGATAGAGTACTCGATCAGCCTGTGCACGGGTGGCACGTACTGCAGGCCCTTTTGAGGCGTTAAGGGTTCTAAACTGAATACCTGATTCATCAATCGCCATCGCCATAGCGCCGCCAAGCGCATCAATCTCTTTAACAAGATGGCCTTTGCCTATTCCGCCAATGGCAGGGTTGCAGGACATCTGCCCCAAGCTATCAATATTATGTGTCAATAACAGGGTTTTTTGCCCCATTCGCGCAGAGGCCAATGCAGCTTCTGTGCCTGCATGGCCGCCCCCGACAATAATCACATCATATTTAGAACGCGCTGAACTCATACTCACTCTTTAAACACCTGTTAGCAGCTTGCTGAATAGAAGGCTTTATTGCCCCCATCAAATTTCGCTATTTTACCACAAAGCCTTAGCCCGAGGGAAAGGCTATAGCCTGACGTTATTACGCAAGGTGTGCCGCTTGACTAACTTGGCGAATACGTTCAGCAGGCCGAAAAAGCTGTTGCATTAAATACTCGATAAAATCCGCTGGGTAATCCAGCTCTTTTAACGCGACCAGCATACAGCCTAACCAAGCATCTCGATCCGCCTCATCAATTAAAATATGCGCATGCGCTTGCGGAATGTTAATGTGGCCGTATCGCTCTGCATAGAGGACTGGCCCACCCATCCAGCCTGACAAAAAAGCCACGAGCTTTTGACGTGAAGGGGTTAAATCTTGACGGTGCATGGCTCTAATCTTTTCTGCTTGGGGCAGTCGCTCCATTGCGTCGTAAAAATGATCGACCAATTTAATCAGTCCGGGCTCTTTACCTACGGCCTGATAAGTGGCGTCTCTTAGCCCATAAGGGGTCTCTAAGTTGATTAAATTCATAATTTCCTCTTCATTCGGCGTGATGCCCTTGTGATTACTGCCTGATAAGACGGGAGATATCGAACTCTTCTTCAAAGTTTGAGCGATAGGGGTTGATGTCTAACCCGCCCCGTCGCACGTAGCGTGCATAAACGGTTAAGTTTTTAGGCTGACAGTGATGCATAATATCGGTAAAGATTCGCTCTACACACTGTTCATGAAATTCATTATGTTCTCTAAACGAGATAATGTATTTAAGCAGTGATTCAGGCTCTATTTTAGGCCCGTCATAACTCACCACAACTGAGCCCCAATCGGGCTGCCCCGTAACCAAACAGTTAGACTTTAACAGGTGACTGTTCAGCGTTTCACTCACCTCTTCTAATGGGCTTGCTAGCTTGAGTAGCTCAGGTACCACTTGATAATCCGTTACCTCAATGTCTAAGTCATCTAGGTTGTCACCAGCCAACTTTCCAATTAAAGTTTCGGACTCATCAAGCGAGCGTATTTGAACATCCACATGCCCGCCACAGACGAGACTTAAATCCTTTATCATCAACGCTTCAACCTCTGCTTGAGACTCAAATCGTGTGCCATTAAATGAGTTTAAATAGAGCTTAAAGGATTTTGATTCAATCAGGTTTGGCGCATCAATCATAAAGGCAAACTCTGCAATAACGGCGATAGGTTTGCCTCGACTATTCAACCAAGAGATTTCATAGCCCGTCCAAATATCCAGTCCGGAAAAAGGTAGGCTCTCTAAATCAAAGCCTAATTCATCTCTTTTCTCTTGTCTCGGGATAGCAAACAGAAGATTTGCATCGTACTGAGCACAATAAGGCGTTGATTGCCCAAGCAGGCTGCGATCAGCAGTGCCATTTAAAGTTAAATCTTTCACGTTATCATCCTAACCGGGTACATCAAAGTTGCGTAATGCTGTTCTAAAGGCATTAAATGGATTTAATAAAGCATCAGCGACAATAATGGCAAAGCCAATCCAGTGAAAAAAGGTAGGCTCTTTGCCTTCTACAAACCAGAGAAAAGTCAGTAGCCCTGTGGCTAATATCACCGTCGTAACAGCCCAAAACTGATCTAACAGAAAAGCCATCGAGCTGACATCTCCCGCTTTAAACATTTCAATAAATAGCACCACAACGGCAAGGGTAATAAAGGCATAACCAACCCCTCCTTCAAGTGAAACCTGTAAATACTCTGCGGCGATTAAAAATAGAATAATAAAGAGCATCCAAGGGATCTTTCCCAAGACATTAAGCGTACCACCCGATGAAACTGACACATTTGATCCCATATTTAAACTCCTAAAGTGCGTGACAAAATTACTTATAACTCCCTACTACAGGCTGACTATTGTACTTTTAAGGATAAATAAATGGTTTTTTTTTCAAAAAACTCTACCCCTTCTATTTAATTTATTACATAATCAATACCCAAGCTTAAAGCAGATTGTAAAAGTGTCATATAACCTTGGAGTACCATGCTTAACCTCATTAATAACTTAAACATTCGTAAAAAACTTGCTCTGTTATTAATTATGCCTTTTTCCAGCCTATTTTTCTTTGCTGGCTTAAACCTTTATACACAATACCTCACTCACCAAGAAGCTAAATCGAGCATTGAGTATTTAGAACTCACGACCCAAATCGCCGATCTAATCCATTCTGTTCAGCAAGAACGTGGAATTACCGCAGGGTATCTAGGCAGTAGCCGCACAAACTTCATTGTTCAGCTTGATAACCAACGTCGCCAAACGGATATTAAGCTAGCTCAGGTTTCATACTTACTCTCGCCATTGATGCATGACCAAATTGTCGCCAATAAAATAAAAATTTTAATGTCCTTTACCAATGAGCGAGAACAGCTTCGCCTAGCTGTTGATAGCGGTAATTTACAAGCAGTAGGTCAACTCTCTTATACGCATTACACAAAAGGCTTGAACCTACTGCTCTCTTTGAGTGATGTGCTTCAAACGCGGATTAATAATGACGTTATTGCTCGTAGTAATGAGTCACTTCACGCTCTTCTTTACCTACAAGAGTATGCAGGACAAGAACGTGCCCTGCTAAACAAGGTCTTTTTTAGTAACGATGTGAGCCTAAGTGAGCTTACAAGCATTAATACAACCATTACGCTACAGGATGAGATGCTCAATAGTTTTTATAAAACAGCCGCCCCTAAATTCTCCCAAAGATTAAAATCAGACCTCGCGTCTGCCGAGATTCAAAAGTTTCTAGACATACGTATCTCTGCCATTAATAAA
>JAADDM010000051.1 GCA_013153955.1 Gammaproteobacteria bacterium
TGTGGCCTGTTCATCAACTCTCTCCTGAGTTTCAGCCCAGCAGCCCTCCTGATACAGCCACGACTTTACTGGTCTACCGTAGAGAGGAGGCCGATGAGGATGTCATTGATTTTATGGCATTAACCCCAATGCTATATCAGGTATTAACCTTATTGGAGACTGCGCCCACGGCTTATGCTGCTTTTGAAGAGGTGGCTAGGCCCTATCAAATGCCGAGCGTGCAGCTGCAAGCATTTGCACAACAGACGATTCGTGACTTGATTAATCAAGGGATTTTAAGAAGCGCTTAGCCTTACTTAAGGGACGTTTCGTTGACTACGCTTAGGCGACTCACCTAGGGATAAGAAACTTGATTTTAAGTATCTAGATATTGCACGTAGTCCTATTTTAGGGCGGGACAATCCGATTACGAATTGTTAGGTATCCCGTAGCCCCCTCCGCCAGGCGTAAGCATGACCAAGCAGTCACCGGCTTTAACACTTAAGGTGACGGTACTTGGTAGGCCTGTCGGTGTAAGTATCGGGTCAATTATTTGTGAACCACTTGGGTGTGCTAGTTCTGAAGCGCTTGATTGATTCGACACGATATAGTGCTTACCTAGTTGACCCGATAATCCTCCCTCTAGTCCATAAGGTGCAACCTGCCTGTGATTACTTAGAATAGACACCGTCATCGGTTTTAAAAATTCAAAGTGGCGCTCACAACCATTCCCCCCACTAAATTGACCTTTTCCTCCTGTTTCAGCTCTGATAGAGAACTGTTTCAAACGCACTGGGTAGCGAAGTTCCAAAATCTCAGGATCGGTCAAGCGCGAGTTGGTCATGTGGCTGTGTACGGCATCGTGGCCGTGAAAGTCTTTGCCTGCCCCTGTCCCCCCGCAAAGCGTCTCATAATACTGCCAGGTCTCATCACCAAAAGTCAGATTATTCATTGTGCCTTGTGAAGCGGCTTGAATCCCCAATGCTCCATATAACGTATCGGTGACCACTTGCGAGGTTTCTACATTGCCTGCCACCACCGCAGCAGGTGCACATGGGTTGAGCAGTGAGCCTTTGGGCACAATCAGCTCAATCGGTCTTAAAAATCCATCGTTAAGAGGGATGGGTTGGTTGATTAAAGTGCGTAGAACATACAGCGTAGCGGCACGTGTAATGGCATAGGGTGCATTAAAATTATTGCTCTGTTGCGTACTGGTTCCTGTAAAGTCAACGGTGAGTTTATCCAGGCCTGGTTGAATGCTGATGTTAACTGAAACCTGGGTACCTTGATCGGTTTGATAACAAAAATAGCCAGGGGTTAACGTCGGTATAATCGACTTAACCGCCGCTTCTGCGTGGTCTAATACATGACGCATATAATCGACGACGGTTTGTACACTGGTCTGCTGACAGAGTGCGTTTAGACCTTGAATCCCTTTCTGGTTGGCGGCAATTTGTGCGTGTAAATCATTCAGGTTTTGGATGAGGTTTCGCACTGGATAACGTGCTTGGGTAAAGGCTTGTTCAATAGCCTGCTTTTGAAAAATACCCTCTTTAATTAAGCAGAGGCAATCCAGTAGCACGCCTTCCTGCTCAATGGTTTGGCTATTGGCTGGCATCGAGCCTGGTGTTAAGCCTCCCACATCGGCATGATGTCCTCGTGAAGCCACATAAAAGTGACAAACTCCGTCCATAAATACAGGGCTGATAAGGGTAATGTCGGGTAGGTGAGTACCGCCAGCATAGGGATTGTTCAGCACATAAGCATCTCCCGATTTTAGGCGAGTACCAACCCGATTAATGACGGTTTTAACGGACTCGCCCATTGAGCCTAAATGCACTGGTACATGGGGTGCATTCGCGATGAGCTGGCCTGTGGCATCAAATAGCGCACATGAAAAATCCAGGCGCTCTTTAATATTCACTGAGTGAGCCGTTTTAGCTAAGGTCGCTCCCATCTGCTCGGCAATGGACATAAAGCGATTGTTAAACAGGGCGAGTTGAATTGAATCCACCTCTCTGGACGGTGTATGGCATTCCGTTTCAGCGTATGCCTTGTGAACTGATTTATGAACTGATTTGTGAACTGATTTGTGAACTGATTTGTGAACTGATTTGTGAACTGATTTGTGAACTGATTTATGAACTGATTTATGAACTGATTTATGAGCTATTTTATGCTCTGCTCTATGTTCTGATTTATATCTCTGATGCTGTTGAAGCGCCTCGTGTGATTTAGGGGTTACAGCTTGAGACTTATGTTTAATACCTTCACTAGCATCTACTTGTTCAATCAAGTGAGTTAGGAGAAGTTGCCCCTCCGCTAACAGGCAGGCCTGCCAGTTGGTTTCAATGAACAGCGTGCCCGTGTCCTCTAAGATGAGAGCCGGTCCTGAGATTATTTGTTGTACGGCTAAGGCCTCTCGTTGATAGACAGGCGTATTTTGCCACTGTCCTGATAGGTAACAGGGCACGGATTCAATTGGCTGGGCTGGGTGTTTAGCCAAAGGAATCGGTGTGTCAATCGGGTGCGCTAAGCTGGCGACCTCAACACTGATACTATTAATGAGGACAGCTGACTCGGCTTGAATAAAGCCAAATTGCTGGCGGTGTGCGGATTCAAATTGTTGTTGGTAGTCGTCAGGAGATAAAGCTTCATCATAGAGAATATCTAACAGTGTATCGCTACCTGAGTACTGACAGTGCAGGGTAATCGTGGTTGAATCAACTGTTTCATTTTGAGTTTCTAAAAACAACCAGGCCTGGTGTATTTGTGCTTTGATATCTGTTTTAAGCTGTTGAATGATCTCAATGGCTTTGGCATAGGCTCGGGTCTCGATATGACGTTTTTGCGCCAAGCCCATTCCATACGCTGACAGTACCCCTGAGTAAGGGTGTAGCAGCACTTGCGATATTCCTAAACGACGGGCAACCGCACAGGCATGTTGACCGCCTGCACCGCCAAAGCTAACCAGCGTATAGTTCTGAAGATCATAGCCACGCTGACTCGAAATTTTTTGAACCGCATTGGCCATATTCTCAATGGCAATTTCAAGTGCGCCTTCGGCCGCCGCTTCAGGGCTTAAATGGAGGCTGTCAGCAAGAGTCGTAAACAGCCTTTCAACCTGTGATTTATCCAGTGGTTCGTTTGCGTCTAAACCAAACACTGCTGGAAAGTGTTGAGGGGGGAGGCGACCTAGCAGCACATTACAATCAGTAATGGTGAGCGGGCCCCCTCTGCGATAACTGGCAGGGCCAGGGTTTGCACCTGCTGACTCTGGGCCCACACTGAGTGCGCCATGTACACTGGTGACAATTGAGCCACCGCCTGCTGCAACGGTATGAATGTCTAGCATTGGTACACGCATTTGCACGCCTGCCACTTCGGTATCAAAGGTGCGCTCTAACTGGCCTGAATAGTGTGAAACATCGGTCGATGTGCCACCCATATCAAAGCCGATAATACGTTCAAATCCCGCTTGTTTCGCGGTTTTAACCGCGCCGATAATCCCACCAGCAGGCCCTGATAAAATGGCATCTTTGCCTGCAAATTGGTCGGCACTGGTGAGTCCACCGTGGGATTGCATAAACTGTAAATCAACACCAGGAAGTGCTTCGGCGACTTGATCCACATAGCGTTTTAAAAGAGGGCTTAAATAGGCATCGACGACGGTGGTTCTACCGCGTGCGATGTATTTAATGAGACCAGAGGTTTGGTGTGAGGTGGAGATGTGTGAAAACCCCAGAGAGTGTGCCCAATGGGCAACGGTTTGCTCATGTTCAGGGGACAAATAAGCGTGTAAAAACACAATGGCAATGGCTTGAATGCCTTGGGCTTTAAGTTCAGAGAGTTGACGAAGCGTGGCCGATTGATTGAGTGCCTCAATTTCAACGCCTGACGCATCTAGCCGGCCAGGCACCTCTACACTGGTGGTATAAAGTGGGCGAGGGGTCTTAATCTGTTGTGCAAAAATATCAGGTCGATTTTGATAGCCAATCTCTAGTGCCTGCTTAAAGCCAGTATTCGTTACCAGTGCAACCGCCTCACCTTTACGTTCTAGCAGTGCGTTGGTCGCGACGGTAGTGCCCATTTTGACGCACTGAATCTGTTCAACAGGAAGGGCTTGATTGCTGGGAATCTGTAAAAAATGGCGAATACCTGCCAAAGCAGCATCAGGATACTGCTCAGGGTTTTCAGAGAGCAGTTTATGGGTGTGAATACTGCCAGTAGGGCTGACTGCGACAATGTCGGTAAAAGTGCCGCCACGGTCTATCCAAAATTGCCATTGTTTACGATTCATGCGGGGCGCTCTTATTAGGGTTCATAGGATTCATGGGCTTTAGGGGGTACGATATTTCCAGTCTTTAAAAGGCCGGTGAGGTATGTAGAGTAAGAACAGCACATAGTCTCTTTATTCCCCCGTTCATGACACGCTTATTTACGCTATTATAGGACACTGGATTCAGTGTGCTGACATAACGAGTATTTAAGGGGCAGAAGCTCCACTATTTGGTGTCTCCGCTTGTTATCTTATTGTTATCTTATTGTTATCTTGGCTATACAGGGCGAGCGATATTGTGACTAATATTGCATTCGTTTGCTTTCTGTTACATTTACCTTTTTAGCCAACCCCTTTAAACCTGAATGAGTTAAGAGCCTTTTCATGTCCACAACAGCCCAACTAACAGCCCCCTCTAAACTGAGCACCCAAGCCCTTTTAAAACAGGTGGTACAAGCAGGGTTTTGGAAGGCGGTATTTCACTGTTTCAAAGCTCGACAGGGAACAGATGCTGTCGCTATTCTTGCCTATACTTCGCTCATTGGTATTGTGCCGATGCTTGCCGTTACGCTTAGCTTATTCTCAGTTTCCAGCTATTTTGCCTCATTTGAAGCCTTGGTGATGGAACAGGTGGTGCAAAACCTAATGCCAAGTTCTCAGCCTGTTATTGCTGATT
>JAADDM010000296.1 GCA_013153955.1 Gammaproteobacteria bacterium
TTTGGCTCTCTAAATTGCCTAAACAGCTGAGTATTGAAGTGTGGAGTATTAACTTAGTATTAGGGGGGGCAATCGGTAATGTCATTGATCGCTTTTTAGAGGGGCGCGTGACAGACTTTATTGATTTTTATGTTGGCACGTGGCACTACGCCACCTTTAATATTGCGGATATTGCCATTACAGTGGGGGCGGGCCTGCTTATTTTTTCTGAACTCTGGCTTAAACCGCGTGCTGAAAAGCAGCAGGCGGTAGATTCCCTTGTGGAAAACACACCGACAGAAAAATAGCCTGCCGATAAGGAGCGTGCTAATCAGCTTAAAGATTAACCGTTTCACTTTTTAATTTACAGACTTACAGGTGATTCCTAAATGCCTCTTCAACATCGTTTTGGTCTACTGCTGTTACTCATCGCTTACGGACTGCTTATTCCCGGGCTTACCGAGCCGGTTTTACACATTGTCACAACCCTTGATAAAGCGGTGTTAACAGCGCTAGGCAAAGAGGCCATTGTCAGCAGTGGCAGTATTCCGAGCTTTCTGATGCCGATGACCAAAGAGGTACTTGATTCGATTGAAGTGACGGGTCTCATGACCATTCAAGACACTGCCAAGAGCATTTTGGGCACGTCACGTGATTTATGGCAAGAGGGGAATGGCTTCGTTGCAGGATTGATTCTGCTATTCAGTGTTTTGATACCGATTATCAAGATTGCACTCTTGGCCAGCTCAGTGCTGTTTAAGCATTTAGGGTGGTATACACGCCCTAGATATTGGAGTGGGGTGTTGAGTAAATGGTCGATGGCGGATGTTTTTGTCATGGCGCTGATTATCTCTTTCTTGGCCATCAAAGCCAGTGCCAGTTCATCAGGCCTGGTAGATACTCAGATGAGTTTTGAAGTAGGCTTTTACTATTTTGTAGGTTACTGTTTACTCTCGATTGTAGCAACGCAGCTGCTGTTATCGGTGCCTTCTAAGCAAGTGTGAAATGAGTACTACTCAATATCCGTTAGCCTATTTTTGTGGGTTTTTAGCTGTTGTTTAAGGCGCTGTAGTCGAAGGCGATGTGAGAGTTTGACTAACTGGCTTTGCATTTTCCAGAAGAGGTAGGCGGGTTCATCACAGGTGGTTTTATTTAGGGGGGCAAGCAGGGCTTTAGGCAGCCCCGTTGATGTGTTAGAGGGGGAAGGTTGGGCTGTCTGCTCTGGGCTTAGATTTTTCGCTGTTGACATTGCCGACCCTTTCTATTTTCTATCAGTGAATAAATATCCGCTAAACACAGTAAAACTTCAGCCGATGAACCTTTAAGCTTTTGACTGTGTTTCGACAGCCTTTTTCAGTAAGTTTAGCATTCTAAGAGAGGGGTAACCATCGGCAGGTATTTTCTGCTGAACCTGAAAAGCTCTCAATGCCTTACGGGTATTACTGCCGGCAATACCATCGGGTTTACCAGCAGAAAAACCAAGCGTGTTGAGGTGAATTTGAATCTGTTTCATCTGTTCGTTAGCTAAGCCTTTATCATCTTTAGGCTGTGTTTTGGTCAATGGCGGTTTATTAACAATTCTATCGGCAAGATGGCCCACAGCCAGTGCGTAGTTATTGGAGTTATTCCAGCGCTTGATGATGCCAAAATTATCATACACCAAGAAGGCTGGGCCACGATAATCGCTTGGTAGCAGTAGCTTTGCTTGCATATCCGCGACGTTCGCTAACGCCACACCATTGGCTTGGGTAATGCCTAAGTCACGCCAGTAGCTAAGTGAATGAGGTGTTTTACCGTCTGCTAAGGCTAAATTAAAGCCCTTTGGAAGCGTAACTTCACGTCCCCAAGACTGCCCCTTTTGCCAACCGAGCTGCTGTAAAAAATTACCTGCTGAGTGAAAGACATCCGGCAAGCTATCCCATAGGTTCACTTTGCCATCTCCGTCTCCATCTACCCCATATTTAAGGTAGTTAAAGGGCATAAATTGACACTGCCCCATTGCCCCTGCCCAAGAGCCTTTCATCTGGCTGATTTTAAGATGGTTTTGATCAATTATCTTAAGTGCATCCATCAGTTGTTGGCTAAAGAATCGAGTTCGGCGTGGGTCATACGAGAGCGTGGCCAAAGATTCTATGATGGGGATGTTACCGGTATAGCTACCGTAGTTGGTTTCCATCCCCCAAAAGGCAACTAGAATACGTCCTGGCACGCCATATTTTTGAGTGACGCTATCGAGTAGTTTTTGGTGTTTTTGGTAGTTGAATTGTCCACGGCTGATTCGGTGCTTAGAGACGGCTCGGTTAAAATATTCAAAAAAGGTATTGCTAAACTCTGGCTGACGGCGGTCGGAGGACAGTACTTTGTGGTTGAGATGTACGCCTTTAAAAGCCTGTTTAAGAGTGGCCTGTGAGATTCCTGATGCGCGTGCCTGCTTTTTAAAGTCTTGTAGCCAGGTTTGAAAATCTGCTTCGGTCTCTGGGTGAACCGCTTCGAGGGTATTCGTTTGGGCTTGGGCTGGCACAAATGCCGAGGTGACAAGCAGTAAAGAGAGAAATAGGGCGGTGGTTGTCGGGCGGTTTGTCATGTGTGGGCTCTTTGAAGAATCGGTGACGATTCAATCATTATTAAGTATTAATCATCATGTTCAGACTATTCTACATAAACTAACCAAAAGTTGCCGACAAAACAGTTTAAAATTAGAGGCTTAAAGGTTGTGCGGCTGTTTTGGATAGAGTTGCGCGCAACTTAAAATAGATAAAGCGAATTGGAAGACCTATGTTGAAATGTTTTGCCACCACAGGCGGTGGGCTAAGTGAATTATTACGTGAAGAGTTAATGGCGTTGGGCGCAGAGAATGTGAAAGCGCAACCCCGTGGTGTAACCTTCGAGGCGAGCCAAGAGATTGCTTACCGTGCTTGCCTATGGTCGCGCTTAGCTAACCGAGTATTTGTAACGGTATTAGAAGCCGAGCTGGAAAATCAAGAAGCGCTCACCACGGAAGTGGCAAGTATTGATTGGCATAAACACATGGATACATACGGTACCTTTGCCGTCTCATTCTCAGGAAAGGGCATGGGCATTGACCATACCAACTTTGGTGCGTTAAAAATCAAAGATGGAATTGTCGATTATTTTATGAAGGCGGTGAATGATCGTCCTTCTGTGAATACCGATCATCCAAACTTACGGGTACACGGTCACTTAAACCGTAATCAGTTGACCTTGAGTATTGATTTGATTGGGTATAGCTTGCATCAACGTGGCTACCGTGAAGGTCAACAGGTGAAAGCCCCATTAAAAGAGAACGTCGCAGCGGCACTCTTAATGCGTGCAGGTTGGCCAGAAATAGCAAAACGTGGTGGGGCTCTGTACGATCCAATGTGTGGGTCAGGTACTTTCTTAATTGAAGCTGCACTGATGGCCTCTGATGGCGCACCGGGTCTTGCGAAACAGGATCGAATGATTCTAAATAGCTGGAAAGGACACGATGCGATTTTATGGAACCGTCTGGTTGAAGAGGCGCGCGCTCGTCAGGTTGAAGGCTTGGCGCAGTTGCCAACCATTGTGGGCTCTGATGCCTCGCATCGCTCATTGGACATTGCCGAAGAGGCGATTTTAAATGCAGGCTTTGATAAGCATATCGAAGTAAAGCAGATGACCGCTGAGCAAGGACGCCGTTGGGGAGATTGGCAACCAGGCCTAGTCATTACCAACCCACCTTACGGAGAGCGTTTAGGGGAAGTGGATGAAGTAAAGGCAATTTATAGTGCCCTAGGTCGTTTCCTTAAAAATGAATTTGATGGTTGGAACGCCGCAGTTTTAACCTGTAACCCTGAGTTAGGTATGTATCTTGGTTTAAAAGCCAAGCGTAGCCACAACTTCTCTAACGGGCCGATGGAGTGTAAGTTATTCCGTTTTGATGTTGAAGAGAGCTATCACCGTGAGCCAGCCATTAAAGGCGGAGCAGCCTTAGCTGAGGGCGTGCAGACGGCTTATCCCGATATGGCGGATAGCGAAGGTGCAAGAATGTTTGCTAATCGCCTTAAAAAGAATTTAAAGCCCCTGCGTAAATGGTCTAAAAAATATGAGGTGAACGCCTACCGAGTATATGACGCAGATATGCCTGAATACGCGCTAACCGTTGATTTTTATCATACCGAAGAGGCTGGTGATTGGTTGGTGGTTAACGAGTATGCAGCGCCTAAAACCGTGGATAAAACACGTGCTAAAAAGCGTCTTTATGAGGCCTTGTCGGTGCTGCCAACAGTTTTTGAGATGCCTGCTGACCGTATTAATTTTAAGATTCGTGAGAAGCAGAGCGGTAGCTCACAGTATGAAAAATTGGAAGAGAATAAGGTCTTTTATACCATCATTGAGAACGGCACTAAGCTGCGTGTTAATTTCACAGATTATTTAGATACAGGGGTCTTTTTAGATCACCGTGATGTGCGCGCTTTGGTTGCTCAAAAATCTCAGCGCAAGACATTGTTAAACCTATTTTGCTATACGGCAACCGTGACAGCACAAGCTGCAAACCAAGGGGCAAAGGGCAGTCTCAGTTTGGATATGTCTAAAACTTACCTAAAATGGGCGCGTGAAAACTTAATTGAAAACGGAGGCGATGAGTCAAAGCATCTGTTTAAGCAAGTTGATGTCATTGATTGGTTGGAGACCGAAAGCCAAGCGCCTAGCGAAGGCTTTGATGTGATTTTCTTAGATCCTCCCTCTTTCTCAACGTCTAAACGAATGGACGGTACGTTGGATATTCAACGAGATCACGTCGAGTTGATTCAAAAAACCATGAAGTTGCTCAACCCGGGTGGCGAGCTGATTTTCTCTAATAACTTCCGTAAGTTTAAACTGGATGAAGAGGCGCTTGAAGATGTTCAAATTGAAAACATCACCCGTAAAACCATGCCTAGAGATTTTGAGCGTAATACTAAAATTCACCA
>JAADDM010000256.1 GCA_013153955.1 Gammaproteobacteria bacterium
CCGGGTGCAGGGGACAGTGATAACCCTTATGATGCGATTCCTTCAGCTTTAGCCGCCAACTTTAATACGGTGTATATTCGTAAAACGCATCGGGGTTTTGAATCAGCGGAAGCACAAACCCCTTTAACGGCGACCGCTTTAGCGGCGGCTAGGCACATTAAAGGCTTTAAAAAAACACGACACGGTCTGCAAAAACGCGTTAATTTGGGCGGCGATGCGCGCACGGCACAGCGGTATTTTGCCGAGTTATTACGCGCGGCGCTTACGTTGCAAGGGGTGGATGTGGGGGCGGCAGTCAGTTGGGTTGAACCGTCAGAAGGGTCGGCGATGAAGGGGGGGGCTGAGACGACCAATAGCCACTCGCCCATCTATCTTCACAAGAATAGCCGCACCTTATCGGAGATGGTTAAGCCGATGATGAAGTACTCCACCAACTTTGTGGCGAATCAGTTGGCGCTTAATTTGAGTGCCGATCTTTTGGGCGCTCCTGCCAGCGAGGCGAAAGTGCTGTTAGCCTACCGCCAACGCTTGTCGGAACTGTTTGGCTGGCAGAATTTTCACATTGAAGACGGGGCGGGGCTCTCTCGAAAAAACCAACTCTCGCCGCAACAGCTGATTGAAGTGCTTGAGCAGTTTGAACCTTGGCGACACCTGTTGCCAGAAATTGAGCCGGGTGTGTACGCCAAATCGGGTACGTTAATTGGGGTGAGTACGCTGGCGGGCTATATTAAAACCGAGTCGGATTGGTTGCCTTTTGCCCTGATGCTCAATGAAAAAGTACCGTATCACTATCGTAATAAGCTGGCGCACGAGTTGAGTCAATACTATTTAACGTATTAGGTTAGCTAGGTTAAGTTAGCTAGGCTTACTAAGCCTGCTTTGCACCGTCTTGCACATATCATCCAGTCTTGTTTTGAGGCAGAAACTATGACGATTTATCCGTCGTAAAATAGTGGCTTGAATCGTTTGGGGTTAAATTATGTTAAGTCGTGTTTGGTCGTGTTTGTTAAACAGTGTAGGGTTAATTTAACCAGGCCTGGTTAAATCAAAATCAGGTGTATTTATTAAGTCAATTCTATTAAATACATTAAAATCAGTGAAAATTCGCCCTATTTTGCCCGTGTTTAACGACCTTAAAGCAGGAAACAATAGTCTTTTGCGTGCGATTCAAGTAGTATACGCCCCTTAAAGTGGGTTGGACAACCGCGGAGGTGTTTACACCTTGGAGGAAAGTCCGGGCACCATAGAGCAGGATTCCAGCTAACGGCTGGGCAGTGTGAGCTGATGGACAGTGCAGCAGAAAATATACCGCCGATGGCTCGCTTGCGAGCACAGGTAAGGTTGAAATGGTGCGGTAAGAGCGCACCGCGCATTCTGGTAACAGATGTGGCAGTGAAAACCCAATCCGGTGCAAGACCAAATAGGGAAACACCGTGTTTAAGCTTGCTTAAATACACCCTGCTGCTCGCAGGAGTTTCCGGGTAGGTTGCTTGAGGCTGGCAGTGATGTCTAGTCCAGATGAATGGTTGTCGCTCGCAAGAGTACAGAACCCGGCTTACAGACCCACTTTTCCCAATTCTTTATAGACCCGTCTAACTTGATGGGTCTTTCATTTCTGTTTGTTTTAAACTTTTGTTCTAAACTTTCGTTTAATACGCTTCTCTTCCTTGATATTTTATAGATTAATTTTCTTATGTAAGCTTTAAGCTGATATGGCTGACGCTGCCTTTTAAGTATGTCATTTCCATAAATAGCCTTGTTTCGATACGAGTGACCTTATTTGACAAAAATAACTTAATAAGTATTTTTTATTGTTTTTTATCAAATAGTGAAAAAAATCCCCACTTAGAGTGTAAATCGAATGGTCAAAAAAAATGGACACACTATGTTGTGCTCGATAACTTTAAAAATACTCTATATAGACTCTTTAATTAGATAATTCTAATATGTGATTTTACTAATAAATGCTCAATATCTTGATGGGATATGTTAAAAAAACTGTTTTATAGGTGGTGTAACTTGTTGAATTTTAAGGGTAAAGTTTTTTTGGGTGAGGTGGGGTTTTATCATTGAAACGCACGTAAGTTGTTGTCTTGCAATGGAAAACTCTATTTCGCTCGGTTGACAGTGGCAATGATTGCCCCTATAGTGGCACCAAGTGGGTAAAAGTGGCGATTAGTGGTAACAAGATGCTTTTTTTTAGAGGAATCAATTCGGTCAATATCGATGCAAAGGGACGCATGGCCGTCCCGAAAAAGTATCGTGAAGCGATTTCTGACGCCAGTGATAATCAACTGGTTGCCACGATTGATTTACACAGCCCTTGTCTGCTTGTTTATACCTTAGATGAGTGGGAGATCATTGAAAGAAAGCTGATGTCCTTACCAAACGTTGATCCGCAGGCTAGATTGTACCAACGTTTACTACTGGGTCACGCATCTGAGATGGAGATTGACGCTCAGGGAAGAATCCTTATTCCAAGCCTTTTAAGAGAGCATGCCAACATTGGCAAGCCAGCTATCTTGCTTGGCCAAGGAAATAAGTTTGAACTTTGGTCTCAAGAAGCTTGGGATAGTTCAAGGCCAGAGATGTTAGATACCGCAATGAGCAGTGAAATATCTAGTTCATTAGCAAGTTTAAGTTTATAAAATATTAAAGGAGTGATGAGTGTCAGAGTCAAAGTTTAATCATTACTCAGTACTGTTAGAAGAGTCCTTAGCGGGTTTGAATATTAAACCTGATGGTATCTATATTGATGGTACGTTTGGGCGAGGTGGTCACAGTCGCGCAATTTTAGAACGCTTGGGGCCTGAAGGTCGCCTGTTGGCGATTGATCAAGACCCTGAGGCGATTGCCTATGCAAAAGAGCATATGGTTGATCCTCGGTTTGAAATTCAATATGGCAGTTTTGAAGATGTCACCGCTTTTTGCGAGGCAAGAGGGCTTGTTGGTAAGGTCGATGGGTTTCTATTAGATTTAGGGGTCTCTTCTCCTCAGCTAGATGATGCAGAGCGCGGCTTTAGTTTTATGCGTGAAGGACCGTTAGATATGCGTATGAACTCCGAGGCAGGGTTAAGTGCCAAAGAGTGGCTTGAACAGGTGGATGAAAAAACCCTCAAGCTGGTACTACAAAATTACGGGGAAGAGCGTTTTTCAGGTCGAATCGCAAGAGTGATTAAAGAGGAGTGCGCTTTAGGCAACCTCAATACTACTTTGGATTTGGCTGAGCTAGTGAAAAAAACCTCTCCTAAGGTGGATAAACATAAGCATCCAGCAACGCGTACGTTTCAGGCGATTCGCATTGCGGTCAACAGAGAGTTGGATGTTTTAAAGAATGTTTTAGTGGCTTCTATGGAAGTGTTAGCACCGAACGGACGTTTGTCTGTGATTAGCTTTCACTCTTTAGAGGATCGTATCGCAAAAGTGTTTATTCGCGATCAATCTAAAATAAAAGACCTCTTTCCGGATTCACCTATTCTAATTGAAGTGGTTGAACCGATTTTGAGAAAGGTAGGCAAACCTATTTTTCCGAGTAAAGCAGAGCTTCAGGTGAACTCTAGATCGCGTAGTGCGGTGTTGAGAGTGGCCGAAAAAATTTAGAATTCTTAACGCCTAGCGCGTTGAAAAAAATTAAGTCTTTGGTTATTTTGGCCTTTAAGATTTATTGTTGTTTTATCATGTTGATTAAGGGGAATCATCGTCATGAAATTTGTTGGAAAAGAAACTACGCCGGCCCGGACGCCTGGCATGCCTGTTATCAAAGTTATCGGTTTAGGCGGTGGCGGCGGTAATGCTGTTGATTATATGGTTCGCTCTGATGTTAAGGGTGTGGACTTTATGTGTGCGAATACAGATGTTCAAGCACTGAATAACTCACCGGTTGAAACGTGTATTCAACTGGGTGCAGGTGGACTGGGTGCAGGGGCAGATCCTGAGCGTGGTAAGCAAGCTGCAAAAGACGATATTGACCTAATTAAAGAGCAGCTTAAAGACACCGATATGGTCTTTATTACTGCTGGAATGGGCGGCGGAACAGGGACAGGTTCTGCCCCTGTTGTTGCCCAAGCGGCACGTGAGATGGGTATCTTAACGGTTGGGGTTGTGAGTAAACCTTTTAGTTTTGAGCGTCGTAATAAAATTGCCGATGCTGGACTTGAAGAGTTACAAGAGCAAGTTGATTCCCTGATCGTGGTGCCAAACGATAAACTATTGAAAGTGTTAGGGCGTGATTTCGTTCTGGCCAAAGCCTTTGATTACGCAAATGAAGTGCTTCACGGTGCGGTTCAAGGTATCTCTGAATTGGTGACGCGTCCCGGTATGATTAACGTCGATTTTGAAGATTTGCGTACCGTAATGGGTGAGCGCGGAATGGCGATGATGGGCGTTGGTCATGCAACGGGTGAAGAGCGTGCTTTAAAGGCAGCTCAGAAAGCGATTGCTAATCCACTGCTAGAAGATATCTCTGTCGCGGGTGCAAAAGGCTTGTTGGTTAACATTACTTGCGGAGTGGATTTCACATTAGGTGAGTTTAATGAAGTCGGGGATGTCATTGATGAGGTCGCAGATGCGGATGCTCGTGTCATTATTGGAACGTCTTTTGATGATACGATGACGGATGAAATTAGAGTAACAGTGGTTGCAACGGGACTTGAACTGGTCGCAGAGGGTAAAGGTCGCCCGCAACTGGTTAAGCCAAACCTACAAGCGGTACAGGCAAACAAGACTGAAACCGAGGTGGCTCCGAAAGCAGACGTATCTCCTGAACCAAAGTCTGAACCTGTCGTGACGCAAGCAGCCCCTTCTGCTGTCGAGACAACTCAAGCAGAGTTGATTCCATCAGAGCCTGAGCAAATCAGACCTAAGATGGTTGTGAATGGTGAGCCTGTTGGCACCATGTCTGATTCAAGCTATTTAGATA
>JAADDM010000101.1 GCA_013153955.1 Gammaproteobacteria bacterium
TTAGGAAGTGGTATGTTTAGTTCTATTGGAAGGACTTGAGATGACTTTATGTCGTTTTTTTATCCTTAAGAAGAGGCGCTATCTCTTGCATTAGTTTATTTAAGCCTCCGCCATGTTGGCTAAAGCTTTGGTAGGCTTTCTGTCCCAATTGAATGGCTTTTTCAGGTGCATTAGCGAGTTGAATGAGTTGTTCTGCCAAGGCGGACTCTGAAGAGACGATGCTGAGCGCATCATCTTGGGCAAAGGTTTCAAATAGAGCTTGCAAGTTACGGTAGTGAGGGCCTGAAATAACCGCTTTTTTAAGGGCGGCAGGTTCGAGTATATTGTGCCCGCCAAAGGGGACTAAACTGCCACCAATAAAGGCCACTTGGCAACTGGCAAACCACTGCATCAGCTCGCCCACGCTATCGGCTAAATACACTTGAGTGTCTTCTGTTATTTTCTCACCGTGACTACGGCGCGCTTGCTTTAGTCCGCTGTCTTTAATCTGTTGTGATACCTCATCAAAGCGTTCAGGATGCCTTGGCACTAAAATAAGCAGAGGAGGCGAGTTTGCGTGTGCTCTCTGCGTTTCAACAGCTTTGATTAATGCTTTGTGTGCTTGCAGAATAAGCGTTTCTTCAGAGGGTTTACCCGTTTCTGGGTGAGCATGTGTACTGGCAGCCACCCAAATAAATCGGTTTTCAAGTCCATTGTCCTGTTTCCACTGCTCGCTTAATTCAACCAGACCTGGTTGAATCTCTAAATCAAATTTTAGGTTGCCGAGTGTTTTGACTTTATCAGGCTGTACGCCGAGTTGCTTAAAATAACCGGCATCAACAGGAAACTGAGCCGCAATAAATGTTGTTTGATTAAGTGCATTCCTGAGCATTTTCCCTCCCCACTTCTGATAAGCAAGAAAAGAGCTCTGCTTTAAGCGTGCATTAATCAGTACGATTGGGATGTTACGGTTTGCACAGGCCTGATAAAGGTTGGGCCATATTTCAGTTTCGACCATCATCACCAGTTTCGGCTGTATTTGATCCAAAAATCGATTCACTGCAAAAGGGTAGTCGTAGGGAAACAGTTGGTGTTGAATGTTGACGGGAGAGAATTTTAGTGCCTGCATGGCGCCTTGAACCGACCCGCTGGTGACTGTCAGAGGTAGGTTTGGGTCGTGCTGATGTAGGGATTCTAATAAAGGAAAAATGGAGCGTGTTTCGCCAACCGATACGGCATGAATCCAAACGCCACCTGTTTGGTAAGCCTGTCGATTAAATCCAAATCGTGACCGAAAGCAGTCTACTAGAACAGGGGAGTCTTCGCCCTGTTCGATTAATTTAGAGTGGTTTTTGCAGCGTTTCCAGCCTGAAAAAGCAAAGAGGGGGAGCGCAAGTGCCGTGAGTATTCGGTAGCTGAAAAGGTTCATAGTTTGATGTGTTTCACCGTTTGTTAAACGGTTTACCCGTTTAGGTCATATATCTGAATAACACCCACGGCCAGCCCTTTTTCTTCCACTAAGAGTGAGGTTATTTTATGTTCATTCATCAGCTCTTCAGCTTCGTTTAAACGGGCGTCACTGGAAATCATTTTAGGGTTGGTATGCATGATCTGGTCTGCAGTGAGGAGCATAAAATTATTCGCTTTTAATTCCATGTGGCGACGCAGGTCACCATCGGTGATAATGCCTTTTCCTTTATCCACAATGCATAAGCCTAAACGACCTTCGTTCATGGTGTGAATCACCTCTGCCATAGAATCTTTTGCTGAGATATGAGGGAGGTTTTTAGACTTCATTTCGTGCTTAACTTTAGTTAACAACTTTCTGCCTAAGCTGCCACCGGGGTGAAAACGTGCAAAGTCATGAGGCTGAAAGTCTCTGGCTTCCATGAGAGCAACGGCTAAAGCATCGCCCATGACTAATGTGGCTGTGGTTGATGAGGTGGGGGCGAGTTGGTGGGGGCAGGCCTCTTTGGGCACAGCAATATTTAGGTGAAAGTTGGCGTTCTTCGCCAGGGTTGATTCAGGTTTTCCGGTCATGGATATGACGATATTTCCATTATCTTTTAAGAAGGGCATAAGGCGAATAACCTCTTCGGTTTCGCCAGAGTTGGAGAGCGCCAAAAAGACATCTTTGGGCGAGACCATGCCTAAGTCGCCGTGAAAAGCTTCCCCTGGGTGCATAAAAAAACAGGGCGTGCCGGTACTGGCAAGCGTCGCCATAATTTTTTTACCAATGAGTCCCGATTTCCCCATGCCACAGATAACAAGGCGTCCTTGTGTGTTAAGAATGGCATTTACACTTTTATCAAAATTTTGATCTAATAAAGACTTTAAATGGGTGATGGCATCGGCTTCAATGTCAAATACTCGCTTGGCGATGGATTGGTAGTCTGTGGTCATTCGTATTCTCGTTTTAGGTTTACTTTATAGGGTTAAGACAGGGGATTACCTGTTTATAAATCCTAAAAGTAATAACCAATATGTAAATTATGAAAGTCTGTACCTGGATTTGGCATCTCTATCCCTGCATTGGATATATGGAGGTAACGGTAGCTTATTTCGAAGTCTCTATTTTTGATTCCGAGGCCAAAAATACTGCCAAATTGAAATTGGGTTGATTTGTAATCATTCTCAATGACGATGTTGTCTAGCAAGTGTGGACCGCCACCCAGTTCAATATAAGGGATCATTGAATAGGCAGTAGTGTAGTTTTTTGGTTGATATTGGAATACGGGCGATACGCCAATAATATAACCTGATTTGTTGAGAGGGGTGTTTAGAGTAGAGCTCCAGCTATGTAAGCTGGCTTCCAATCGGCCAGAAACTTTCCAGTTATCTGTTTCATAAATCGACTCTTTCCAGTCTGCTCCAAGGGATAGCCTCATGTGATGCGTGCTACGATCAGCGCCATTGTCTAGACTGATCGTTAGTTTATTTGTGTCTATTCCGGGGGCGAGTGTGCAGGGTGCTTTGCCTTCATAGCAGGCCAAGCTAAGGGAGCCGATCGCTCCGAGTATTGCAAAAGACATTAAGTCATTATTTTCTTGTTTAGCATAGATATTGTCAGCAAATAATAGACAAAAGGTTAGGCTTATGGCGGATAGAGGAGAAAAATCTGCTTTGAAACGGCGCATTGAGTATATTCCTGATAAACTAGTGGCCTCATTTTAATCGAATTTAATTCTCTTTGGTAAGGAATCCTATGCACGATTTTTCACACGCTAAAATCCTCGTTGTCGGCGATGTAATGCTCGATCAATACTGGACAGGTCAAGCTGGGAGGATTTCTCCTGAAGCACCGGTACCTGTTGTAAAGGTAGATGGGGATGAAGTACGTGCGGGCGGTGCTGCCAATGTGGCATTAAATATTGCCAAATTAGGTGCAAAAGCACATTTGCTGGGCATTGTGGGTAAAGATATTTCGGGTGAGATTGATCAGCATGGACAGCAGTTGGATTCACTGATGAAGACATCCGGAGTGCAGTGCGACTGGGTGCTTTCAGAAAGCGGCACCATTTGTAAGTTACGCGTGCTAAGTCATCAGCAGCAGTTGATTCGATTGGATTTTGAGAATCCTGTTCCCGCAGCACCTGCGCAAGATTTGGTGAGCAAGGTTGCGGAGCAGGTCGCAGGCTATGATGTGTTGGTCATCTCTGACTATGCGAAAGGCGCATTACAGTTTGTAGAACAGATGATTGAAGCAGCGAATAAAGCGAGTGTTCCTGTTTTAATTGACCCTAAAGGAATCGATTTTTCTAGATATCGTGGAGCGACCTTAATCAAACCAAATCAGAGTGAGTTTGAAGCGGTTGTAGGGGGCGCTTCCGAGTCAGATGTGCTCGTGTCCAAGGCTAATGCACTGATTGAAACATTAGATATTGAGGCTTTACTGGTCACTCGCAGTGAGCATGGTATGGCATTGATTGCTAAGGATGAACAGCCTTATTTATTGCAGTCCCAGGCACAAGAGGTATTTGATGTAACCGGGGCTGGAGATACGGTAATGGCCGCCCTTGCAACAGGGTTTGCATCAGGCATGACATTACAAAATGCGATGTACTTGGCCAATCAGGCAGCGAGTATTGTGGTGCGTAAAGTGGGTACATCTACCGTTTCAAAGGCAGAGTTAGATGAGTCGATGAAGGCCGCTATGCGCCATAAGGGCTATGTGGCGATGAATGAAGATGAGCTGGCAGATCTTGTGAAAATGGCTCAACAGTCAGGCGAGCGCGTTGTGATTACGAATGGCTGCTTTGATTTGTTACACAGTGGCCACGTTCGCTACTTAAACGAAGCTGCCAAGCTCGGAGATCGTCTGATTGTTGCGGTGAATTCTGATGCGTCGGTACAAATATTAAAAGGCACTACGCGTCCAATCGTGGGGTTAGAAGGGCGGATGGAACTATTGTCTGCCCTAAGCTGTGTTGATTGGGTTGTGCCATTTAACGAAGAGACGCCTGAACGTTTAATCTGTAAATTAACGCCTGATGTGCTGGTTAAAGGGGGCGATTATCGGCCTGAAGAGATTGCGGGTGCTCAGTGTGTTTGGGATAACGGCGGCCAGGTTGAAATATTGTCTTTTTGGGAGGGGTATTCGACCTCTAGTATGGTGAATAAGATTCAAGAATCAGAAGAAATTGAAGCGAAAAGTAGTTTGACGTCAGACATAAGTTCTAAAGAAGGCTCTGTGTAATGGTTAATTTTGAGCATGCAATGGCAGAACACCAAAAAGCCATTCAATCTGTCCTAAATCAATCGGATAAAGTCTTATCGGTGGTTGAGGCTATTACAAAGTCAGTCAATGCTGGCGGTAAAGTGATCTGGCTAGGCAATGGCGGCAGCGCAGCAGATGCACAGCACATGGCGGCAGAGTTAATGGTGCGTTATGTAAAAGACCGCCCGCCAATCGCATCCATCGCCTT
>JAADDM010000167.1 GCA_013153955.1 Gammaproteobacteria bacterium
TGGTGAACTGACAAAAATAAGTAGTTTCTGTAAATAAAGCAAAGCACTTTAATTTACTGAATATTGTGTTTTTGTTTTAGTTAACTAAGCAATTAACTAAGGAATTGTGTTTTTGACAAAGAGTGTGTCTTGTAAAAGGTATGATGCTTTTTGACTCAAATTAACTGAATAATTAAAATTGGTCTTACCTGCCTACTTCCTCCCCCGTCAGAAAAAAAAGGAGCAGAGAGAAAACGAAAAGGGGTACCATAAAAGAGGAAAAAGGCCAAGAACGATGCAAATGAAGACAAAGGCAGAGTTCTTCCACAAGGGGCACCATATGTTGATCTGGGCTGCATTGATGATCCTGGAGATTATGCCATTGCATAACCACTTGTTGATCCTACTCCAGATCTACCTCAGTTGATATCAGTCTCATAATATGACCAGTTAAGCAACTACTCAAATGAATACACACTTTGATACAGTTATACCAAGATGGTGGTATAGAAGGTCTAGGCTTTATATTGGCTTATACATGCCTAAGCAGGTCATGTATCAATCCCATACTTTGGACTGCGGCTCACTGAACAGTCAGGTTAATCTAGTTCCATAGCTTACACTACTTTACAGTTTCACTTCTAAAACAACACTCTAACAATACTTAAACAATACTGACTCTCTTAACTAAGGAACTTATCATTAACCCCTTATCTTGAGTAGATAAGAATCTACCTCAAGCTGTCCAGATTATTTCCAGCCATGACCATCTGGTCATTCTGGGTCTTCCGGAGGCTTGCTCGATCGTCATCGGCAATCTCCCACATTTCCGCCGCCCTTGGAAAATGGTTCGAGCAAGCCGAACGGCTTAGTCGAAGCATTTCTGCTTTTGCCTCGTGCCTTGTATAACATCACCTATATACTTTATTAAACTTCATTATAACATTATTTACAAAAATCAAAAATCAAAACTTAAAGCTATAAATGCGGGGTATAGTGTTACATTGAAAAAGAGACAAAAGAAAAGAGAAAGGTACAGAAATTATAAAATTAGAAAGTACAATCAGAGTGAAATGTCGGAAAGGCTGGAGAAAAGACTGAAGAAAGGAAGTGGTGGTGACCTTACGTACTACAGTTGCGCTCTTAATCCTAGGGTTGCGAAGAGTCCTTACATACTACTGTTGCGTGGCCTTTACCCGAAGGAAGGCTTCCTTATACTGCTTAGTGCGGCCCAACATTCGCTGGGGCGTTACCAGCTCCACTGCCGTTATTTCTTCTCCGGGATCCTCTACCTCGTCCTGCGGAGTGTAACGGCGCGATAACCTGTACTTGGCCACCTGGATTGCCAGATGGTTGTACAAATGCCAGTGGGAGCATTGCGGGTTCACGAGGCTGAACAACCCCGTTGATTGTTTCTCCCTCGAAGATTTGGGAGTTGCTCCACTCCGTTATCCGGTTGTTGTATCGGCTCCAGAAGTGAACGTTGGTCTCAACCGGCTGGAGTTCTTTCATGAAGGGTGTGGCGTTGATGAAGACATCAACGGTTGCCCTCAGCACTGGTTGTCTTCGATGAAAGTCGGCCCGAAACAGAACGCTATCCGGGTCCTGGTAGAACTCATAGATGGGTAGCAGAGACTCATCCGAGGCTCTGAGCATCACCTTGAGCGTTAATGTATCTGGTTCCGCAAAAAAGAATGCTCCGAAATTGCGGGCCACGAATATGACTACCTTTGAGCAGTACCTCAGAAGGTTCCGGCTTCTTGGGTCTAGGCATTTTAACCACGCTAAATCAGTCCAGTTTTTGGGAACTGGTATCGAGACTGATTCACAGAGATCCGGTCCTAGGTTCGCACGCGCCAGGTGGAATTTAATTCTAACCACCTTCGGGAGTTCCGCCTGTGTTGGTTCTACCGTCGGTCCGTTTGCACTGTTGTTGGGAAATGCCATTTTTCTTATTGTTGTTTCACTTTAGTCCTTTTCTGAACAGAAACTGATGAAGGAAACATAAAATTTTACATTTATATACCCCGTTATCAGCTTGGGAGCTGAGATATGATTATTTGGGTTATTTCACACTTGAGCTCAATATGAGTCAAGGTGTTACAATCATACTGGGGTGGTTTCGCACTTGAGTTCAATATGAATCAAGGCGTTACAATTTGGAAAATGTCCGGGATCGAGACTCAGTAGTCAAGATGGGAAACTGCAATAGGGTTTAGTTTAAACTCGAGACTGAATAGTCAAGGGAAAAAACTGGAAATGAAATTGAACTTTGAGTTAAAGTAAATGAAAACTCGAGGCTAAGTAGCCAAGATGAATATTGTTAGATTTGCGATTGCTTAATGTCAAGACTCAAAAGTCAAGGGGAAAAAAGCTACAATTAAAAGATGAAAGTAAATTAAACATCAAGACTAAGCAGTCAAGGTAGTTGATATTAAATTTGCAATTGCTTGGGGCCAAGACTCAGAAGTCAAGAGGGGAAAAGCTGCAAATGAGAAAAAATTAAAATTGAATATCCCTTATCCTCCCCTCCTGAAAAGTGGGATGGCAGGTGTCAGGATTTGTTTCATAGCCATTGTCACTCAAAGTTGGGTAACAAGGCAGTGGGACAACTCTTTCATCTGAACGCACCAAAAGTGGGTCCATCCGGAGTTCATCCGAGACCTCCTGAACTACGGGATGCCGTAATAAAGCGGGTCTGATTACATTATGGGTAAGGTGGGCCGTCAACGAAGCAAACGCCTCCTCTGACAGCTTGGTTCCTTCCCTGATTACCTGGTTCGTCTGGTGACGAACTCTCCTAACCTTAGCATGAAGTTTCCTACCCCTGTAGTTCAAATATGCTAAGTAGGTGCAAATTAAAATACCTAATAGTGTGACCAAAACGATCATACCTATTGTTACATTTACAAGCCAATTTATCCTCAACAGGAAGGATTGGCCGGGAAATCTGAGCAAGTTACGGAGCGGAAAGACCTTGGCTCCTTGCTCATCAATTTTTGAAGCCTTCAATTGCCCATCAGCATGTAGCAACTTGACGCTTTTGTTGGGTCCAGCGACCGAAAGAGTCGTGGAGTCAAATTGAACCGTTGCCTTGCAGCCAGGTGGAATGCGAAGGACACCGGCCTTCTTTAGCTCAAAGGCTTCTTTCGCAGCATCATCACAAGTGACTTGCACGAAGGCTTTTGAACTAAAGGCAAAAATCATACCTTGCTGGGTTTTACGCAGGAAGTAGTTACTGGGGTACTCCCTCCATTCGCACATTGAAGAATCTTGCGTAATGGTTTGGGCCGTTCCACACTGCGTCTTGGAGATGGTCCGTTGTGATGTCGGTGCTCTACAACCTCTCGACTTGCACACCTGAACCTGGAGTTCCGTTAGCGGGTAATAAGTCATACCATCGGACTTGATGGCTATCAAGTTTTCCTTGATGACAGGTACCTTTTGCGTTGCCAAATCTGGCACAGCAAATATGCGCAACAACGTGAAGTCCTCTTCTCCATAAGCAGGGATGATTGTAGTATACTTGAAGGCAAAGTCAGTGAAGTCACTGACCTTTGCTGTGTAGGACAAAGGGCTCTCAGCCAGCTGCAAGTCCTTTTCCATTTTTGCCTTTACCGATGTAAGTGTTCCAATCGGAAACACAGAATGGGAAGGCCTTCCGGCGATGGCGCTTAGGACAATTTCTTCCAAAATCTCTATGTCGACCATCGTATCCATCTTAAGTTTAGTGAAAACAACGTCCACTACCTTAAAATGTGTTAGGGAATCCACAATTTGGTAAACCGCACCAAAAATGTGTCGTTGTCGTTCCTCGACGCTACTGATTCGCGCACCCATTCTCATTGACAGTTTATTGAGTACGTTCATCTTTGCGGCAATCGAGGCCGTCTCCCGTTGAATATCCTGCGTCTGCTGCGTCAAGTTCTTCAGACCAAGATCGAGCTGACCAAGTTGATATGCATTCTCACCAACCTTCTTGGTGAGGTCACGCCTGCGCGCTCCATTGACAATGCTGTCGATGATTTTTGCACCAACAACTATCGCTGCGCTAACTAAAGCTCGTGAATGACGAGAATCACCATTTTGAGCTTCTTCAAAGTAGTGCTTAAAGGGCAAAAGCGCTCTCGTAAGTCTACCTTGGACGTACTCTGCCTGATGTTGCCAATCGACAACATAGAAGTTACATTTAACGGCTTGTGTCCCTTTGAGGGTTTGGAAATACCTGTTCTCAGCTACTTTAATCAAAGAGGCCTGATGACAAGCGTTTTTCATTACGACAACTGCCTGAAAAAGCTCCGAAATGCCCGTAATGATTTGCGAATAATCTACATACCGTGAAACGAAGATGGACTGCTGTAAAAACTTGACAGTACCTTGATCTTCGTAGATGAGTCCATTCCGTACCTGTAGGTCCAATATATTCTTAATGCGGTAGGATTGGTCATCCTCAGTTTCCTCAGTGGAGTTCACATGGGATGATAGACTCAGAACCAAAATAAGTCGCAAGAACAAAGACATTCTGGTTTTTATATTAAAGTTTTTAATTGTAAGTCTTACTAAGCAGCAAAACGTTACTTTGGGGAATGATTTGAAAAACATTAAAGCTAATGCCTTTATCATTCAATAAACACCTAAAATGCACTAAAACCTGAATTTGATTCACTATGGTGTTACGTGATTTACTTTAACGTGGAAAGCCGTTTACCTTGTTTTCTCATCCTAAAAACTAAAGTAAATATTTTTCTGTTTTACAGATTAGAAATTATGCTTTTAACATTAAATTAATAAAATGATTTTTTCTTTGTTTCTTTTTCCTATTTTCTTTTTCTTTTAGCATCAAATTCCCGTTAGGCTTTACTGCTCACCACAGGTTCCCT
>JAADDM010000005.1 GCA_013153955.1 Gammaproteobacteria bacterium
AGGAGCGTTAGGCAATGCTCTCGAACGCCAATGTCATTCGGGTGTTCCGTTAAATACCGCCTGCCGTATACAAAGAAAGCCATTCGATGAGGACTGCCACATTACGGGAAAGTACCGAGGCGTCGTCCACGCTGTTTGGAAAATAAAGCTGTGGCTAAGCCTCACAACCTGCTGCGGAAAACACTCATCTCATAATGCAGGCCATCGTCCGGGTGGGAAATGGTAGCTTACGTCGTAAAACAACAGGGAGAAATACACCGGTTTATCGCTTGAGCAGCTGTAGTTCCTACTAGCCTCTCAAGGCCAACCAGCCTGAGTCTGTTCAACATCTGCTGCAGCACAAGGGCGTTTATTAATACGAGTACATGGACTGCTGGGAGAGATTCACGGAGCCTGAACTCCCTCCAGTGGAAGCTTTCCAAAACCAGACTATCCGACGACCATATTAGCAAGGAGAATTACTAACAAACCTTCGGCAACCACACCCGAGACGGAGGCTTCCAAGACTTCTACAAGCGCACACACGTGCTCCTTGGGGCAGACGTCTTCGACGCCTTTCGGAGATTTACTTACTGAAGTACGGCCTGCGTCCCGCCTACTACTACGCCAGCCTCGGCCTCTCCTGGGACGTGCTTCATCGATGTCCTGAAACACCTGGGCGGCGTGAGCTTGGAGGAATGATTCCTCGTTTATTCAGTTTAGGTGCTAGGTCCGTTCATGGCACCAATTTGTCTGCGCGGCCTGAAGCTCTTCTATGGCGAAACCGTGACGTTTCAGATCGGGTTCCACGATCGAACTCCTTAGAAGTGGTAATTGTACGCCGAAAGAATTACAACGTTAACGAGAGCGAGCATAGCGATTGGGGACATCATTTTAATTCAATTAGACGTTCCTCGCTGACCCTGTATGAGGCGGCTACATCGGCCCATAACCACTGGATTACTGCCTGCGTGTGATAATGCCCAAGACGAAGATCTGACTGTAATGAAGCAGCGTTTGACAAAAAAGACTATAGTCCAGTAGAAGGCTGCTAAGAGAGAAGAGACCTTAATCATAAATCGGCAATGAAATACATTAATTGATTTTCTTGTGAAAGATGTCGTGTTTGGACGGAGGCAATGAAGTATTAATTACTTATATTACTCTATAATACGAAGATGGATGTATTTTTCGCCCTAAACGAAGGCACTTGAACTCGAGGTGCTCGACCAGAATGGTGTCGATGTCACCGAGTGAGCGTCAGCCAAACGCAATCGTCACCAGCAGGTTAAATGGAGCTCCATCTACAACGTTTACAAGATGTTGATTTGCTCAAGATGAAAGCGAAGTCGACGGCGCGGATCCCACTGCATCAAGCCGCTGGTTCTCTTATCCATCGTCTAATACGAACAGAGGTAGCCTCTCGGGTAGGAGGACCTATACACAGGTGCTAACGATCAGAGTGATCAACCCACTTACTTGGCTCACTTCCAGCTTGATATCGTTGTTCCCAGCCTTTAACTGGGTGAAGACGTATAGTCCCGGAGGGATGTCAGTGGTGTATGGCGGGCGGCCCACCTTTCTTCATGAGAATGATTATCTGGATTCGATGTTATACGATCAGACCATGTAGATGGTAACGTGGAGGCCAACACTCGGTGTACTACTGGAAGACCAGAGCCTCTCTGCTTTGAATGTTGGTGAGCGTTGGAAAAAGTCTTTAACAGCGACAAGAAATACCGGACTGGCGAGTTATATAACCAAACGAGGATCTGATGGTCACACATCTCCACATCCGTCAAGTCTGATAATGGTGAAGTCCTGGAATTCCCACCCGATGCTGTTTTGGCAAATACAGCTCAGTTTCGCATGATACAGATTTTGTTCTGCTTCCACGTAACTACCAAACCAGGCGAATACTAGACGGCCTGTAGACCTCACTACCCCAGAACCAGACATGGCACGCCACCAATAACCCTTACGACCGCCGGCTTATGAATGAATTCCTGACGAATTCGGCGTTTCCCCACACATCGACTAGCATCGCTATGAACGCCCCAAAGTATCCTTCAACTCTATGGGTCCGCCCCCCTCGAAGCGGCCACTTCCACCAGCATCCTATTGGCCATCTGGAAGACCGCGACAGACTGGCAGTTTTTGTCTTGCGCGAGTACATTCAGCAAACCCAAGCTCATCTCGCATTGCTGTACCACCACAACGTTGGCGGACTAAACAAAAAAATAAAAATAAAAAACATAGTCGTTTTATTAAACGCCTTTATGCAGCAGCAGGTGTTGAACAGTCTTAGACTGGTTGGCCGCTACGAGTTTTTCTTGGGAGGCTGGCAGGAACTGAGTGCTGACGAAGAAATGCAGCTGCTCAAGCGATAAACCAGTGTATCTCTCCGTGTTGTTTTACGATGTAATCTACCCTGTCCCACCACGATGCTGGCCTACATTATGAGAAGGGAGTCTTACTCCGCAGGCTGTGGGCTTAGCCACAGCTTTATTTTACAAACAGCGTGGACGACGCCTCGGTACTTTCCCGTGATGTGACAGTGATCGCGAACAGAGTCCTGATTATCGTGAGGGACTCAAAATCAACGTGAATGGTGTAAGAGGCTGGTTAAAGGACAGCTTGTTTTTACTCTCTTCACGTATGTCCACCCGGACGGCAGTCTGAAGGATACGTGGTCAGCCTGTGCACAAGGCTTCGAACAGGAAACACAGCAGACCGTACGACCCACCGGAGACAGTGATCATCCTTGGTGCTGTCCAGCTAAAGAGTTTACACTCTGGCAACCTTCCACCCTGAACCTCTATGTGGACATTTTTCAAGCGTCTGCTGGATGCTGGGAAAATCCCTGTATAGAGCCTCGTTGATCTCACGAACCCGCATAACAGCTTCTTGTGTATGACCGAACAGGCTTGTGTTTGCGCAGATTGATCTTAAGGGCTAGCTGTACCATGGCGTATCTGGGTTAGGTCCTGTTCTTCAGCCCCCGATGGGACCGTATTTGTGTAGTAGACAACCAAGGACTGTGACTGTCTACGCAGCCAGCGTGGCCATGCGGACCTTCTTCCTGAGGCGCCGTCCTCTCTTCTCCGAGACGGCTGAGCCCGAAGCCGACGAGAGCGGGGGCCATCTCCTGGGGTTAGGAAATTGGGCTGAGAGGCGCGGCTAGTCTTAGGAGGCCAAGTGGCTGAGAACAGGCTGAAGCCCGCCATGAAGTGGTGAAGGCCTCAGGAGAAGTGAACTAGAACCCTCACCCTGTTTACTACTTGTCGGGATGTGGTCTGGCAGAATTGAATCCGGGTACAGTGCACTTTCTGTTATATATATATTTCTCTTTTGGCGATGTGCATAATAAGAATTATTTATTCAGAATTGAAGAACAAACGCTTTATTAACTCTGCCTAATCATTTCCTTCTTTTATTATGTGTATTTTTGTTCTTAATTCTCGAAAAATCCTTATATAAATGTATTCGGCGCTAAGAGAAATGACCGAGTCAGTCACCCAACACAAAACAAACGGATAGTGGTCGTCTAAATATATTTAACACTTTTGTCATAACCAGAATGTAAGCTTTCTTTTATGCCGTGTGTCCCCGATATTAAGTCTGTGATCTAACGTTCGGTATTTAATGCAGTCGTCATTCTTACCGGTTTGTAGCAAGAAGTATGTAAAATGAAGTTAACTCTTTAATCTAAAGTATTATTGGTTTCCTTTCATTGATCTATATTCTATCCGGTTGGTCAATATTATTTATTAATTCATTTATTTGTTATTTTCTTTTTAATTTACTCGATCAGATTTACTTTCTACATTGGACAGCTGTTCACCTAGACAACCATCCGCTGCCATCTATCGTGAGTAAAAATTCCTGCTTGGCCTCATGTGGTTGTTCTTGTAATCGGAAAATGACGACATTTCGCTTAGTGCGAAGTTCCTAGACACGCTAGATGGCGCCATCTACCAGTTATTAAGAAAACTGCTTCAACCAAGATTGACACTCGATAAAACTAATAGTGTTGCTCTTTGTTTTACATTGTCATTGTTCTGAATTACTGAAGTGGATACTACGAAAGCATTTTTGTGTGGAAATTAAAATATAATTTATCATTCTTGTGACGCACTGCTTTCACGACTTGTGGTCATCCTTGTGCGGGGTAACCTCTTAAAATATAAGAGACTATAACTAGACTTGCAAATAACAATATTTATCAGCATTAAAAGCTGATCTAAGTCTAAGATAGAATTCACTAGTCATCTTAATAAATAGTTGGGCTTGGAAGGTGTGTAGATAAGACGAACCAAGAACCATTGACGTGACAGGCGCTTGGCATAAATCATAATTGCAGCAACTTACCTCGCTGAGACTTGTTCTTGCAAATCTTTATTCTTACACTACAACAAAGAAGCTATTTGTTCGTCTCCAACTTGCGCTGTGACCTTGCATAAATGCACTTCTGCATCGTAGGCATTATTTTGCCACATTGTGGAGTTATGTTAAATGATGGGTGAAACAAAAATGATAATTTGATATCGCGTATTTTAGAGCTGGCCTCAGTCCCAGTGTCATGTTCTGTGGAGTGAGTTTTATATCGGTACTTCAGCGGACATTGAATTTGATCGCCGACTCCAATCAGTTTAAACTTGGTGATTAGTGTGAATGGTATATTCGGTGGTTCTTAACTTTGATACAATTATCAGCTTTGATAGTCCATAAGACAGGTTCTTCTTTAACAGGTATTCAATTATCCAAGTCAGTCAGCCGATCTTTCAACGGTGAAGGAATGCTGATTAAATCATGAATATCAGCTCCTTCACCAGATGACCACAGACTACA
>JAADDM010000057.1 GCA_013153955.1 Gammaproteobacteria bacterium
CGCAGGACCCGGGTGGTAGGCGTATTTCCGAGCGAGAAGAGCCTGGCCAACCTGGCCACGGTGGTGATGCTCAGGGCGAGTGAAGACTGGGTGTTCAGGCGTTATCTGGACATGGGTCCGCTTTGGGCGGCGGAAGATAAACCCACAAAAATTGCGACTTGACTTAATCAATGTAATGCAAAGCATGGGGATGTAATCTTCCTAACTGCAGGAGAGTCGGGAAGGAAGTTGACATTACAACTTTCATATTTCTCTAATTAGGCTGGGATGCAGTTTGAGGATGCACACAGATATCAAAGCCTCGCTCTTTAGCAGATGTGCTAACGGTCCCAGGTGCGGTTTTGCCTCCTTGCAATTTCAATCGCAATGGCGAGTTCGAAAATTCAGTAAACTTTTCGCCTAAGTTGCCTTAGGTATTCGGATTTAGGTACTGGGCCATCCTTTTTAAGCCATTATTTCCAGGTAGTAGTAGGAGGTCTGGCTAATGACGCCAAGCTTTGGGTTTTGTCCCAAGTCGTCTTGTGTTTTTCTGAAGGTTTCAACCTGTTTTAGTTCTTGCAAGTGATCTTGAGTAGCATAATAATACGAGTGTAATAATACGAGTGAAGGATAATCTATTAAGTAGATTTAACTGACGGCATTCTGTAAATCCTCCTTCCAATTTGCAAAGTCTATTCTGAGCAGTTTTTCTAAGGCTTCTATATCTTTTAAAAAAATATCTACTAGAGTTAAGAGCTTGTCCTCATCTAAGTGGATGGAATATGTTGGCTTTTTCGTGTAGTATAGCCTTTTGAATCTTTCCTTTAGAGGGGGGGGTGTAAGGGATGATACAAGCCTTTTGATCCCCGTTTTAAATAAAAAGCTGTTAAGAAATTTGTATTTGGGATATTTTGCTTCGTTTATGCGTAAATGGCCGATGCCTTCGGTGCTCATTGTAGAAACTTCTAGAAATGAAAGGACTTTTCTTAGTGTAGCTTTATTATTTTGTGCAAATTCATCGTAAGTGAGTACTAGTATGCTGGTGGGCGGAAATTTTTCCAAATATCTTTTGATTTGGTTTGCATATAAGCTTCTTTCAACCAACTCCGGATAAAGGTTTAACGCTACATTTAGTGGTTCGTTTATTCTGCCGATATTAACTTCCATTTTATATGCTGAAATTAATCTCGACAGCGGATTTCTGAGTATGGCGATAATTTTCATATTCGGGTTGTATTTATATATATTGGTGGCCGCTTCAAGAGAATAAAGATATGATGTACTTGCTTCTCCGACGGCTTTGTAACTTTCGCTCCCTTGGAATAGAAGTTGGTAAAGATGGGGATCGCGTATAAAAGCTAGGTGTCGGTATTCTCCCTTGGGTTTTAACACTTTGTCAGGCTTTGGATTTAGCAAATGGCGTTGGTCTAGTCTGGGCTCTATATCAGTGCTGAAAAAATTAGGTTCTTTTATAGGTGACATATAGATTTCGGGGTGTAATTTTAGGTAATGGTAAAGTGCTGTTGTTCCGGCCTTTTCCGCTCCAATGATTAGAAAATTAGGGACGCCCATCCGCATACCTCAAATATTTTAGCATGACCTGCTATTAACTGGTATTGGTAAGCTTCTGGTATCCTAGATTATGAACTGACTGAAGTAGACTATTTAACTATAGAACTATAGATCTGATACCTGACATTGTTGCCCACAGGGAAGCTTTCTCGGAGGAATTATGTTTTAAATGGTTTATGTTGAGATAGTTCTTTGATAAAAGAGATCAGGCTTTTTACATTTACTTCATGTAGTAGATAGAATGATGTATAAACGTAAGCGTTAAAGCAAAGGTCTCAGATAGAAGGGTGAAGGATCTGGTGCTAAAGAACTCGTAGGATCACTTTGCTATAAACTTATTTCCTAGATAGAGGTTAGATAAGGAGAGGGTAGGTGAAATGCAGCAGTCTTAGTGTGACAGCCCGCAAAGTGAAGGGAGTAGCGAAAAGGCTAGATGTATATTGCAGGGCTAAAATACGTGGAGAAAAGTCGCAGTTGTCTTTGAGTGTCTGAGAAAGGTAACTCATCGAGTAGAATTTGCAGAGATAAACTACAAGAAAGTGTTGCTTAACTATAAAACTTCATATAATTGATGTGATCGACTTTTAACAAAGCGGCTGGTCGCTTTTTAAAATCAGAGACAAGGTGTCCGACGCCCAAGTCGAAGCTTTGAGCAGGGAAACGGGTAGCTGAGGTTATCCGAGCGGAATTAATCGGGCGGATTCGGGAAGAAACTGAGAGGCTTAGGCATCCTTTTGTGGGTCCATTACTTTGTTTATTCTGGCCAAAGTTTGGCTATTAAGGTCGAAAGGCTTCTAAATAATTATGTAAAGGTTTGTGCCGTCGGCAAGATTGCATGGCTTTGGGTTGGATTAGGCGATTGCACATGAATTAAGAAACTTATAGGTTCAGCTGGGCATTTAGACGTGGCAAGAGTGAAATGTGTTTCGGCATTGTTATAGCTATCAATGATTACATAAGAGCAATGAGCGCTATAAAAAGCTATATATAGTATAGGAGTGGAGGATTATGCTATATTGGTGAAGCGCTATTCAACTTTTGGCAGCGATGCGGAGTTTTGAATGTCGTAGAGACTTGTATGTCTTGTGTTAGTTCAACTATGACAATTACCTGTTGCGATTACGTTTTGAATTTAAGAAATTAAAGGCAAAGGTATCCATATTTAATAGCCTCTTGACTGCCAGATAAAGTGCTATATTCCAAAAGATAATGCTGGACGCGGTTGCTATGGCTGCACCTATTAAACCGAAATAAGGTATTAATATGGCGTTTAATATTATATTAAGAAGCGCCGAAAAACCCAGCACCAACGCGCTAATATTCTGATATCCAGTTAGACTTATTAAGTAACCAACAGGACCTACTACCGCGTTTATAAGTTGCCCCATGGCAAGAATGATGAGTGGATAATAAGCTATTGTGAATTCTTCACCGAATAGCTTTAAAAGAAATGGGCCGCCCAGAACTAGTATTATCACTGTAGCTAGGGTTGGCCAGAAGATTAGACGGTTGATTGATCGAATCAAATTAGCTAGATGAGAATATCTTTTCTGTGTGTACAGCTCAGAAATTGTAGGTGCGATTATTTTATTAGTGGCAGCAAGCAAGAAGCTCACAAGAGTCGCGGTTTTTGTGGCGGCTGTATAGACACCTGCTTCTTTTGGGCCTATTAATAGGCCAAGCATTACAATATCTGCCTGGTTTAAAACAGCCGATGAAGTTATTGTAACTAGAAGAGGCAGAGAGGTTCGCAACCATTTATGTGTTTCATAACAAGGTTTAACAGATTTTATCTTTGGTGGCAATTTTGTATGAAGTATCAGATGTTGTATAACTATAATTAGAGTTGAGGTAGTCAGTGATATCATAAGGGCGTTTTTGCTCGTCAACATTCTAAAATATTTCTTTAGATTGTATGCTAAACCAATTAATATTACTTGCTGAAGTACTAATGGTGGTGCATAAGCCGTAATAATATGCTTTAAGCTTCGTAACATTTCAGCCTGGATGTTAGTTAATGCGAGTAGAGGTACTAGGCTCATTCCCAAGAGGAGTTCATGTGACCCAACTTTGCCAGACTGGGTATATAATAGCGCGAAGTAGCTGCCGGCTCCCAAGGCGATGCCGGAGCCGAATACCAGTAGCCTGGCTTGGGAAATAATTCCCTTTAAAAAGCACCATTTTTTGTGAACTACATACTCGGGAATAAATTTGATGATTCCTATGGTTAGTCCGAGAGTGGCGAAAGTTGCTATTACATTGGCCCAAGTAAATATATAGGAATATATACCATATTCCGTGGGTCCTAACCAACGGGCTAGTAATACTTGAGCAATGTATTTGAGCGCTACACCTAAAGTTTGGATGATGAATGCGAAACCGGCCCCCAATAGGGTTAAACTTAAAAGATCTGATTTTTGAATCCTTTTTTTTAGGTTTCCCCAAAAGGATTTCATTGGATATAATTAAGTGCCCGTAGTTTGGCGATCACTTTATCTGTACTTTCTTCAATACTTTCGTAATCAGTTCGGCATTCTATATCAGGATTTATGGGGGGTTCGTAGGGATCGTCAATACCCGTAAAATGCTTAATTTCTCCAGCTCGAGCTTTTTTATATAGTCCTTTAACATCTCTTTGTTCGCAGACCTCAAGTGGTGCATTAACGTAAACTTCAATAAAATTACCGATCTTCTGCCGGACTTCTTCGCGGGTAGCACGATACGGGGAAATAGCTGAGACCAAAACGATAACACCGTTGCGTGTGAGTAGATCTGCGACGAAGCCGATGCGGCGGATGTTTTCGTCGCGGTCCTCTTTAGAAAAGCCAAGACCCTTGGAAAGATATTGGCGGATTACGTCGCCGTCGAGGAGTTCAACTTTGTAACCGCGCTTTTTAAGCTCGTTGTATACGGCTTTTGCCAAGGTGGTTTTGCCAGCTCCTGAAAGACCGGTAAACCAAACGGTCACGCCTTTTTGCTGGGGTGCTGTTTGTTTTTGGATTTCGTGTTCAGGCTTGCTCATTGCTAGTGTCCTCCTTGAGTGTAAGCTCGTATCAAGATTTCCGCTACCTCCGGGCGGGTGAACTCAGGTGGCGGTTTGATACCCTTTCGGAGCATCTCACGAACTTTAGTTCCCGAGAGGTGCACACGTTCTTCCTTCTCGTGGGGGCAAGTCTTGTTGGTGGCCATTTGCCCGCAGGCTTTGCAATAGAAGGCGTGTTCAAATTTTAGAGGGGTAATGCCTAGTTCTTCAGGTTCGAATTCGTCAA
>JAADDM010000086.1 GCA_013153955.1 Gammaproteobacteria bacterium
CTCGCTGCGCTCGCTCGGCTCCGCCAGCCGCTGACGCCCTCGTTAGGTTGCATTTGAAATTGCCCTGAAGGCAGAAGAGATGTAATAATGAGGAGTATTCAGGACATAGCACCCATCACGCTTCGAGGTAGGACTTTCTCCTTGCATGATTTAGAGATTGTGCAAACCTGCGTGGCGAAATATTACGGGCGCGGGAGAACTTACATATCAAGGGAAATATGTAAGGCGCTTGATTGGAGGCAGCCAAATGGATGGCTAAAAGATCGAGCATGTCGTGACGTGCTCCGTCACTTAGACTCGTTAGGAGTAATAAAACTTCCTCCCCCTCTTGTAGTTAAATCAGCGTCTTCGCCCAAACACACGCCGCGCATAGATGATTGGACACAACTATATGACTTCGATTCCCCTATCACAAATGTACCCAAAAGCCAAATTCAGATAGTTTTTGCAAAAAGCAACAATTATGAGCGATTATGGAACTTTTTGGTAGACCAATACCATTATTTAGGGCACCGAGTTGTTGTAGGGAGACATATTAAGTACTTGTTTTGGTTTGATAATAGGGTATTAGGAGCTATCGGTTTTTCCTCTCCTGCATGGCGATTGCAACCTAGAGATAGGTTGCTGGCAAGATTAGGTGTAAATAACCCGCTTGATACTACAATCAATAACTTCCGTTTTTTAATTTTGCCCAATGTTCAAGTGAAAAACTTAGCGTCTTATTTACTGGCATTAGCAACAAAGCAAGTAGTTAAAGATTGGACCTGGTATTACGCATTAACACCTTTATTCGCAGAGACTTTTGTTCAGCCATCAAAATTTGATGGTACTTGTTACAAGGCAGCCAATTGGGTAGAAATAGGAACAACAAAAGGTTACGCAAAAAAAGGCATGGTTTATAGAAATAGCCAAGAACCTAAAAAAATTTTTTTATATGGACTAAACCGCAAATTGCGCCGACAAATCTTTGAGTTGCTAGAGGAATAATGATGGGAACTCATGACACATTGAAACAAGCCAGAGATTTCATACGTGCCCAGGGTGGCAAGATGGCACCTCTTTTGGTAAGTGAGGAGGAAATTAACCCCCAGACACAGGATGATTTATCGTTGCAAGCATATGCTCTTGAACCCACCAACACCTGTTATCAAGTGCATTATCAATATCCTGATGATGCAGCAATAAGTGAATTCTCTTTTTTTGAAGATGGTAGACAAAGAACAGTTCATATAGGATTTATAAAAGCCCGTTTTGGGTCGCATGAAGCGCTAATTCCTGTCCACTACTTTATAGTCGCAGCGGTGATACTACGGCGAGAGCAACGTAACCTAAAAGTGTGGGCACAACCTCTTATAAAACAAGGTGTACTTGTTCAAAAGTCATTGGTACCTAATCAATCTTTATTAGATGAGTTTGAGTCCATGGGGCTCGTCATTGAAGATACTGAAAGCGAAGGCGGGGACTATTATGAGCTTCGTAAAAGGGCTTTGAAAAAGGCAAAATCATTACGACTTAGTGTTGAAGACGATCTAATCAGACAATGGCGACTTAGCCGCGATGCGGCAGATCATTTCCTAGTGGTGGACGGTACGTTGATGAATTTTCGCGATGAACAAAACATCAGGCAGTGTGTAGGAGTGAGTAAGTCTTTTGGTTCTCGTTATTTTAGTGTTAGTGAAAATAACCGTATCATGCAGATGGAAGAATTTCAACGTTCTTGGGCCTTTCAATTCCATTCGCCAGAGGAAGATATACGGATGGGAGCAAGAGAGAGGATAAGTTGGTACTTGCGTCTCAGAAGCCGCGTTAATTCCGGGCCGGAGTTTGGTTTAATCCGGGTAGAGATTAGTCGGCACTATAGAGACAATGCTTCTGAATACGCGGAACGGTTTTCTCGTTCATTGTTATCTGAGCGACTACCTACTTCTTACCCTGCACCACGTTGGGACAAACATCTTTACCCTATTCGAGAATGTGAAAACTATTTATCAAGTATTATGCCTTCGATTTCAACAATCGCAGAAAGCATGAAAGGAGTATTAGCATGATGAATTTAGATGCTTTTCTTAACATATCGTATGGCGTTATTGGACGTACAGCATCTACTAAACACGAGCCTAACACATCTAGCCAGTTTCATTTTTGGTTAGCCAAATTAGGGGCCTCTGGCTCAACAGGCACTCAGGTAGGAGACCGTAGCAAGGGGGAAATTGCACCTATAGAGATAGGCAATATCGTTGCTGCTCGTTCGGACCAAGACGATGATATAACATTTGGATTAGTAACTGAGATGCGGGCGTATAGTGATATAGATAGTTTTATTGCGGATTATCTGAGTCACAATTTCGGAGATGCAACAATAGAAGTGCCTACTGATATATCGGAAGTAGTGGTAGTTACATGTTCCGTAATGCGGAATGTATCCCTAAAAACAAAGCCTGTTGGGCGCTCACGAGTTTATTTCCCGAGTCAATTAGGCATTCAATATGCTTATGGTATTGTAGATGAAAGTGGAGAAAGTGTTTTTAGTGGTGCTCCTATACCTATTGGCATTTTTGAAAATGGTGATGGCACGATTGCTCCCGTTAGCGTGGATGAGGATTTTCTTATAGGCCCGGAAGGTGCACACTTGAATGTATCGGGAATTTCAGGTCTGGCAGCAAAAACATCTGCAATAGAGTTTGTGATTAAATCATTATTGACGCATAGCAGAAAAAGAGTTGCCGTAGTAATGTTTAACGTTAAAAGCAAGGATCTTTTGTATATCGACCAACCCAATACCAAGCTGGGAGAAGATGAATGGTCAAAAAAAGTTTATGAAGAATTGAGTATTCCTGTAGAAGCATTTGCCGACGCTCGTTTTTTTGCTCCAGCCGATCCGTCTAATCGTCCTCATGGGTCTCAAAGTCTTCGAGTATTGGAAACAGAAATATTTGAATGGGACCTGTCTATGATATATAGGGATATTCCTTCATTATTCAACAGTATGGATTGGGATGACCGTATGGAGGGGGTATGGTTTATTATTCGCGAAGAAATCGAGAACGAAAGATTGCTTACCTATAACCAAATGTTAAGTTGGGTTAGTAGGCAAATTAACCAGGCTAATGATGCCCGTCCTCCTCGTCAATGGATCAGAGGTAATCACATAGCAACATGGAACAAGATGCGTTCCCATTTACAGCGTTTCCCGCGTTCTTATCGTGGACTTATCGCGACAGCAGGTGAGGGACGAGATATACCTTGGCAAGAGCTAAGTAGCGGGAGTGTATACGTTATTGATATGCAAATGTTAAATGATCGTGGCCAGAGGTTAGTGTTCGGGAGAGCAGTAAGTACCATTAGCCAAAAGTTAGAGAATGGTGAACTTGATGTAGATGCGGTAATCATCTTTGTGGACGAGCTAAATAAGTTTGCCCCCTCTGGTAATGTCCGAACGCCTTTGAAATCACGTTTGATTGATATTACTGCCAGAGGGCGTAGCTTAGGATTGATACTTTTCGGGGCAGAACAATTTGCTTCATCGGTTGATAAAGAAATTGTTGAGAACAGCTCCACGTATTTATTTGGTCGAACTGAAACGAACGAATTACGCGCACCCAATTACGCCGCTTTTAGTGATGAAATTAAAGCAAAATTGACCATGCTATCCCAGGGACGTCTGTTAGTAAAATTTGCAAAATTCCCACAACCGATTTTTGTGAGATTCCCTTATCCTCCGTGTTTACCCGGAGATATGTTTAATGCTGCAACCTAACCGTGCGTGCAGCGGACTGGCTTCGCCTCGCTACGCTCGGCTTGCCAGCCGCTGACGCTACTGTTGGGCCGAGAATTCCTTAGCGGTTCTTCGCATGCGAAAGGCCACAACTCTTCTGGTTTTGTTCGGGATACTGGGGTTGCTGTTCTTCTGCGGCCTGAGTGTGCGCCAATGGTATATTTGCTCCTGGCAGGGGCTGTGTCCCATCGAGCAGGTCACCGAGAGAAACGGCGTCCAACTCATCGTCTATTCGGCCAAACGAAAGTATGTGTACAGGAAAGACCCTCTGTATTTCCGGGTAACCGTGCACAATGCCTCGGATACGCTGGTTGTCTTGCGCCCCGTCGATTATGGAGGCGAGCTTGAGCCGGCCATTAGCATCACATTGGATATGAGGAAAACGATCCTCTGGCATGAGCAACACCCGGAACAGGCCTATCGTGAGATCGTCTTATCGCCCGGCGACGAATTGGTCTTTGAGCTCCGAATTCCCCCTGAAGAATGGGAACCTGCGGGGGTAGAAGCACAGAGGATTATTGTGGCAGCTCTAATCAATGTCTTCACCACAACAAAAGAGCCGCCTGATAGATTTCACTTGGGAAATACGATTTATATACCTGTTCGTTAAATACTGGGGAAGGAGGTGCCAGATGAAACGGTGGATACAAATCGGAGCAGGGCTTTTCTTGCTGGTCATTCTCTCGCTGCAAGGCTCGCGGGGTTTGGCTTCTCCTCTGTCCCTGCATCCCAACAGGACAAAGCCCCTCCTCCGGCCTGGCAGGAATGTTCGAATAGAGATAAAAGAGTGGCTACACAATCATTAGCGTATGCGTTGCCCAACCCTGCATTCACCCGACCCGCCTTCGGCGGTAGGTAGGCGGCGCGAAAAATGCAAAGTTTGGCTATAATGAAACTGTGTAGTCTTGCAAAGTCGGCGGGCGGGTGATGCTCCCGTTAGCCTTTTCCTGTTTTCTCATACAGGAGTGGAAATTAGCTATGGAAATAATAGTAGCGATTATAAAATCAGTTGTGGATATTTTCATT
>JAADDM010000299.1 GCA_013153955.1 Gammaproteobacteria bacterium
CATATCCCCCCTTATTCCGCACACACAAACGGACAACAGGATCAGAATGCTAAAACCGTACTGCCGCTAAGCAGTCGTTCGGCCCTTGTGATGATATTTAGCAGTCTTTGGCTAACGGGCTGTAATATGCCCTCTCTTCAGACAGATAAACCTGTAGAAAGTGCTGTTATTCAAAGTCAAAATTCCCAGCCGACTATTACCGCTAAAGAGCGTATCAATGATGCGCTTAATAAACTCCCTGATGCTCCGACCTATCACCCTATAATCTGGGGTGAGATGCAGGATCAGTTTCACCTTGCGAAACAGCACTTACCAAAATATAAGAGCTATCTAGCCTATTACAAACGCAACCCTCGTTACTTAAATCGTGTATCTGAGCGGGCTGAGCCCTACTTACACTTTATATTAAGTGAGGTTAAAAAGCGTGACATGCCCTTTGAGATGGCGCTTTTACCCATTGTAGAGAGTGGTTTTAGACCCGTAGCTCAATCTCATCAGAGTGCACTCGGGCTTTGGCAGTTTATTCCAAGTACCGCGCATCAGTTTGGGTTAGATCAAACCTGGTGGTATGACGGACGTCAGGACACCATAAAAAGCACGCAAGCAGCCCTTGATTACCTCGTTAAGTTACGCAAAGCCAATCATGGTGATTGGCTGCTGGCCTTGGCTTCCTACAATGCGGGCTTAGGGAATGTTTACAAAGCCGCTCGCAAGTACCGAAAAATACATAATCAGCCTAATGCTGTTTTGGGGTTTTGGGAGATTCAGCCCTATCTGCCCAAAGAGACTCAAAACTATGTACCCCAACTACTCGCCGTGTCTCACGCCATCAGTCAACCCGAAACATTTAACCTCTCACTCGCCCCCATCAAAAACGCACCCTACTTTACAGAGGTGGCGCTCACAAAGCAGATTTCACTGAATAAAGTAGCTACGCTTTCAGGGGTCTCTAGTGAAGAGTTAAACCGTTTAAACCCCGGATTTTTAGGCCCGACCACACCGCCAAATGGCCCGTTTAATATTTTACTGCCCGTCGATCAATCAGAGCCTTTTAAAACGGCACTTGCTCAAAACCAACAAGTATTTGATATTCAATGGATTCATCATAAAATCAAGCAGGGAGATAGTTTAAGCGTCATCGCACAAAACTATATGACGACCCGCTCAGCCATTAAAAAACTCAATGGCTTAAAAAACAACCGTATCCGAGCTGGTAAAACACTCCTGATTCCAGTGCCAAGCGAGTATAAAGAGACCCTACTGCTTGCCAGTCAAAAAAATAGCAAGCCCTATACTGGGCCTAAACGCATTCACATCGTTAAATCGGGCGACTCTCTTTGGAGTATCGGAAAATACTATCATGTTGATACCAAACAGCTTTGTCAATGGAACAAGATTGGCATAAAAACACCACTTCGAAAAGGCCAAAAAATAGCCATACGCTCTGCGAAATATGGCCATAAAATAAGCGTGACTATTCAAAAAAACCAAAGCCTATGGACCATTGCTAAACGTTATAAGGTCTCTACCAGTGATCTTGCTCGTTGGAGTAACTTAAGAAAAGAGCAGGTGATTCAACCCAGGACAGAGGTGGTTATTTGGTTACCAAAAGGGTCAAAACAGCGCTCTCAGAAGCACCGTCACTATAAGGTGCAAGCTGGAGATAACCTTTGGAATATTGCGAAACAAAATAGTATTTCTACGAAACGCTTAGCACGCTATAATAAACTCTCTCTTAAAGCCTATTTACGAGCCGGACAGGTTTTAAAGATTCCCTTTAAAAGCTAATTAATTTCAAATATTTTGAGTAAGGCATCCCTTTGTTATTCACATCTCTCTTACCCAAAACAGCTTCTATTAAGGCTGTTTTAACCCTTAGCTTATTTATCCTAATTGCCAGCTACCAAAGCCCCTTATCAGCACAGGAGCTGTCGGTCAAAGACAAAGGGTTAACCGCCAATCAAAAAGCCTTTAAAGAGGCCTATAGAGCCATCAAGCGAAATGACCGAAAGGCCATTGCCAAATATAAATCTCAGTTAGAACACTACTCGCTCTACCCTTACCTGCTCTATCATGACTACCGCCTTCACCTAAAAAGCACCCCTAGCCACCTCATCAAGGGCTTTATTAAAGATCACTCTGACAGCTACCTGAGTGATGCACTCTATACGCGTTGGTTAAAATCAATGGCTAAGCGTAAGCACTGGACAAACTATTTAGCGGCTTATAAACCCCAAAGAACCTTAAGCCTACAGTGCTACTACGTTCAGGCACTTTCACAACGTAAGCAGACCAGCAAAGCCCTTAAATTGGCGAAACCTATTTGGCAAAATAATATAAAGCTCAATAAAGCGTGTCAGCCTTTAGACACGCTACTGCGTAAACATAAAAAAATAACGGGCACGATGCTATGGGCAAAAATTGCACTTGCGATGAAAAAGCGCAAAATAAGCGTCGCCGAAGCACTTAGAAAAGACCTCTCAGCTAAGGAAGCTAAAACATTAGATTTTTGGATAAAAGTCTATAAAAACCCAGTATTAGCTTCTAAAAAAATGCCCAGCTATCTAATTCCCTCCATTCGTAAACTCATCTTTATGCAGGGTATTAAACGATTAGCAGGCAGCCAACCCGCCTTGGCCAAAAAGTCTCTTAATAAGTATAGAAAGCAGTACGCCCTGAATGCCGATCAATACAAAGTGCTAGATCGAAAAATTGCTCTAAGAACGGTTTATCGTTTTCCAACAGCTGCTAAAGCCTTTTTAAAAGAGGTAAACACCAGCGGCTCTAAGAGCAAAGATACTCTGCGCTGGCAGGCACAGATTGCCCTTAAACGCTCGGACTGGCCAGGGCTATTAGATACCATTGAGTTAATGGATGAACCTGAACAACGTAACAAACAGTGGGTTTATTGGAAGGCGCGAGCATTAGAAGCAACCAAACAACAAAAGGCTGCGAATGCGCTTTATGAAAAATTGGCTAAGCAACGCCACTACTATGCATTTTTATCTGCAGATAGACTTAATAAGCCCTATCGTTTCAACCCAAAACCCGCTAAAAAAATCAAACCCGAAGTGCTGATTAAAAAATACCCTGAACTCCTTAGAATTCAAGAACTTCTTGCCATTGATTGGCCTCTGAGTACTAAGCGAGAGTGGTATCACCTTCTCAAGAAAATGGACTCTGAAGAACTTCAAGCAGTGGCTGTTTTGGCAAACCACTGGGAACAGCACGCACAAGCCATTCGCTCACTGGCTAAGGCAAAAGAGTGGGACCATCTTAGCCTAAGGTTTCCAACCCCTTATAAAGAGCCTGTGATGCAGAATGCGAAAAAGAATGAGATTGATGCTGCCTGGATATATGGCATTATGCGCCGTGAAAGTGCCTTCTCTGAAGATATCCGCTCCTCTGTTGGCGCAACGGGGTTAATGCAGCTTATGCCTAAAACGGCTAAATATATGAGTCGTAAAATTAGCCGTCAGAATATCTCTTATAAAAAACTGACTCAAGCTAAGAACAATATTGAACTCGGCAGTGCTTATTTGAGCTACTTAAATGGTAAATATTCAGGGAACAAAGTATTGGCCACCGCCTCTTATAATGCTGGCCCTAGCCGAGTAGATTCATGGATTCCTAAAACCCACAGTATCCCTGCTGATCAATGGGTGGATGCCATTCCATATAATGAGACACGTGCTTACGTTAAGGCTGTTTTAGAGTACACAACCATATTCAACTCGCTGTTAAACAAACGTTACGACCGTCTTAAAGATGTGATGCCTGACATTGGTGGCAAGCCCTTAAAGAAGATTGACCCAAAACACCCATAAAGCAGGGGTTGCCAACGGACGGGCTACGGTTGAGCCTTGGCAAAGTTTTCGAGCGGGCAAAAAAAAACCTCAGTGGACAACCGAGGCTTAAGTCTATTATCTTTTCAAAAATAATCAGAGGAGGATATTCATGAAGAAACATGAATACGACGAACTATATAAGAATTTTCTTATATAGTCAATCATAAGCTAATATAATCAGGCATTAATTTTTTATTATAAAGATAGGTAAACCTCTGTTTTTAAAGTAAATAAATCCACACAAAACCCTACACCACTCTATTTATCTAGATCCTACGCCATGATGTGCCTTCTGATGAGTCTAATAACTCAATGCCTTCCGCAGTCAATTCATCTCGAATTTCATCTGACCTTGCAAAGTTTTTATCTGCTCTCGCCGTTTTTCTGTCTTCAATCAGCTGCACAATCATCTCATCGGTTAAGCCTGACTCATTCGGCAGTCCTTGAAAGTAAGCTTCCGGGGTTTGCTCCAATAACCCAATCTGATTCGCCAACTTAATAAGCAATCCAACCAGCTCCGGTGCGTGTGTTTTATTAATTTCCTTGGCAAGTTCAAACAGCACTGACATCGCTTTAGGCGTATTAAAATCATCATTCATCGCAGCCATAAATTGCGTTTCATACTCAGAGCCGGTATCCGCTGTAGTTGCTTCCACCCCCTCAATCGCAGTGTAGAGTCGACTGACACTGGCTTTTGCCAGCTCAAGGTTCTCTTGTGAGTAGTTTACTGGGCTACGGTAGTGACTCGCTAACAAGAAATAACGCACCACTTCAGGGTGAAAGACCTTAAGTACTTCACGAATCGTAAAGAAGTTATTCAGAGACTTTGACATCTTCTCATCATCAATGCGTACAAAGCCACAGTGCATCCACGTGTTAACGTAGTGATCGCCTGTTGCACACTCTGACTGTGCAATTTCATTTT
>JAADDM010000257.1 GCA_013153955.1 Gammaproteobacteria bacterium
AATGAGCGAATTAAGGCTTGGTTCAGTAGCATTATTCGTTCCCCCTACTTAATTCTAATCACACACTCGTCATCTCCTGACCCAATACCTAAATAGAGAAACACCATGCCTGATAGACCCTCTGAAATCTCTTTTATGCCGACTCTGGAAGCGAGCTGGCAAGCCGTGTTATCTGATGAGTTTGCACAACCTTATATGCAATCTCTCTCGAGCTTCCTTGACTCAGAGATGGCGGCTGGAAAATCGATTCTGCCGGCAAAAAACGAGTGGTTTAACGCTTTGAATAGTACGCCGTTAAATAAGGTAAAAGTGGTCATTTTGGGTCAAGACCCCTATCCAACCTTAGGCCACGGACATGGTCTCTGTTTCTCTGTTCAGCCCCACGTTAAACCGCTGCCAAAATCTCTGTGTAATATCAATAAAGAGCTACTATCTGACTGTCAAATTGATAACCAACACACGGGGTTTTTACGGCCATGGTCGCAACAAGGAGTGCTGCTACTAAATGCAGTACTCACCGTGGAAGAAGGCTGTGCGAATGCACATCAAAACAAGGGCTGGGAAGCGTTTACAGATAAGATTATCGAAACGATTAATAAACAAAACAGGCACTGTGTATTTATTCTATGGGGCAGCTATGCACAAAAGAAAGGCAGGATGATTCACCGAGATAAACACTTGGTACTTGAAGCGCCTCACCCCTCTCCACTGTCGGCCTACAGAGGGTTTTGGGGCAGCCAACCTTTCTCAAAAACCAACGACTACTTAAGTCAACAGGGAAGACAGCCAATTAATTGGCAGCTGCCAAAAAATGCAGAATCTCCCTCTTCTGAAATAGGTCAAACCCTCTCACTGTTTTAACGCAGCCTTAACCATAAATGCCAGAACTATAACCCCCGCTCAGAGGCCTGAAAGGTCGCCGAAATGAGAATATCAACACGCCTATTTTTGGCCTTACCCTCTGCTGTCTCATTGGATGCAATCGGGTGATAATCCGCATAGCCTGCCACCGAAAACAGTGAGGCTGGGAGCTGGCTGCTCTCAAACAGACGCTGCATCACCGACTGCGCTCTCAGCGTACTTAAAAACCAGTTATTCCTAATGCGAGCTTCGGGATTAATCTTATCATTGTCAGTATGCCCTTCCACTGTCACCTCTGCAAACCAGTGCAAGCCATCCTCCGCTGCTTGCTCAATCACCTGTGCGGCATCCGCTTGAGCACTCATATTCAACAGCGGTATTTGGGGCAGTAATTTACCAATCACGTCAAGTTCTTGTGAAAGTTGTTCAGAAGGTTCAAAGCGTGCACTCCGAAAGGCATTTTCATGATTCACACTCAATAAAATACCATTTGCAGAGCGACTTAACTTAACCATCCCCAAATCAGCAGCTTCAATTTTTTCCTCCAAAACCACATAAGATTGGCTGACTTGTTGATCCACCCAAACTTGAATTTTGGACACCTCCCCTTTATTAAGCGCAATCATCATAATAAAGAAAGTCATTAATAGCGTAATCACATCGCCAAAGGCCAATAGCCAAGCACTGCGAGCCCGCTCAGAAGCAACCTCCATCACATCTTAGCCTCTTCTGCTAACGGTTTTCTCTCAACTATTTTAGGCACAATATAGATTTCGACACGCCGATTCTCTGGCGCTTGCGGGTCTTCAACCAAGGGGTGAAAACTGCCATAACCTGCCATTGAGAAAACAGACTTTGGCAGCCCTGTATAAAGCCTGAGTATCTCCATCATCGCATAGGCTCTAAAGGTACTCAGCTCCACATTGTCCCTAAAGCGTGCCGTTGCGGCCAATGGCATTGAGTCTGTATGCCCCTCAATACGAATCATCAACTTAACCTCAAAGCCTGCTGCCTCAATGCCCCGTACCAATTTCTGGTGTTTTTTCTTAAAGGAGGTTAACGCTAAAGACTGAATCAGCTCTGACACACTACGTAAATAGGGAAGGTAGCGAGGGTTAAGTTTTGCCCGCGCTGAATTAAAGAGTGGTATATGAGGAATGGTCTCTTTATCTAAGGTCAGACGAATCCCCTTTGTGAGGGTATTTTCGACCTTGAGCCATGATAACCCCTGAGACTTGGCTTGATAGCTCACTTGCTGATACAGAACGGTAACCATTTTTTGATAGTTCCGTTTAGCCGTCGAGCCTTCTAGCTCAATTTGAGTAATGATGATGATGAAAAAAGCCAACAGAGAGGTAAATAGAGAAATATAGGTAAACAACCAAAGGCGGCTCTTTTTAAGGCGTTTAAGCTCATCCCCTTCATCGTCTAGCCAGCTTGCAGAGAGGCCTTGTCCACTTGACTGAGAGAGATTGAGTAGGCGAGATAGCAATAAAAGAGACATCGCGCTTACCTTAACCCTTCTAACTTCTGCTTGGTTTTCTCATTCACAAAGGCCAGTAATTGCTCTTTAATTAAGAGCGTTGATTCAGATTTTTTAAGTGCCATCACTCCATGAATAATGATCTCATTTTTAAGCACTTCCGCTTCGGATAGCACTTTGAGCTTACCTGCAATCGGCATAAACAACAGGTTAGAGAACAGCACGCCATAAAAGGTCGTCACCAAGGCGAGTCCCATACCATTCAGTAAGCTTGCAAGCATATCCTGAGCGCCTTCACCGCCATAAGGTGAACTCATATCGCCGGTTGAAACTTGAGTGGTCATCATAATAATCAGACCCATCACCGTCCCCATCATGCCAAATGCAGGCGCATAAGAGGCCATATTGCTATAAACTTCCTGACAGCGCAAATGGCGTAATCGAAGGCTTATTAAGCGGTGTTCTAAACTCTGTTTAAGGGTGTTGGGGTCTTGGTAAATCAACATTTCAGTGACTGAAAACCGGAAAAAACGATCCTCAATATGGTCAATGCTATTTTCAATGGCGAGTAGGCCTTTCTGTTTAGAGAGGTGACTCAAATGCACCAGCTCTTCAATCACGCCCTCATGGGTAGCTGGCTCGGAAGTTAAGATTTTAATAAAGCCACGAAAGATGCAGCCTACTTGCTGAAGGGGATAGTTGATAAAAACTGCTGCAAAGGTTCCACCCAACACCAAAGCCAACCCCTGCCAATTAATAAAGGCGGAGATAAATTGACCTTGCTGATAATCAATCATGCTCAATGTTAAAATAATTAAGCCAATGATTAATCCAAGTAAAGTGGCTAATTTGCTCATCAGTTCCTAAAAGGCATTGGGATTGGAAAGCCGTTAAGGGTTAGTACGCTCCTCTGTCTTCTGCTCAGTTTTGTCCTGAGGTGAATTCAAATGTTCGACTAACCAGCGTTCCACCTGTTGGTTAATATCCGATGCTGACATCTCTGAAACATCAAGCATCGGGCTAATATGCACCTGAATCACACCCGGGCGCTTAATAAAACTATTTTTTGGCCAAAATTGACCGGCATTATGTGCCACTAAATAAACGGGCGCTTTCCCTTTACTGGCCAGCATCGCACCGCCAATATTAATTTTCCCGAGCGTTCCCGAAGGCATTCGAGTACCTTCTGGAAATACCACGACCCAATCCCCCTGCTCTAATCGAGCCTTACCTTCTGTGATTAACTGATTAAGCGCCTTACGGCCTGCACCTCGGTCAATCGCGATTGGACTTAATAGCGCCATCCCCCATCCAAAAAAAGGAATTTTGAGTAACTCTCGTTTGAGTACATACGCCTGTCGTGGGAATATTTCTTGAAATGCAAGCGTCTCCCACGCCGACTCATGTCTAGCAAGGATTAAGCCAGCGCGATCTTTCTGAATATTCTCTACGCCATTCACCTCATAGCGTACACCACAGGTCCAGCGTAGCCAAAGCAGACAAAAGCGCGCCCAATAATGCATAAACTGATAACGTGTTTTAAAAGAGAATGGACGAGTTAACTGCCCTAATACCGAGAACAGTACCAAGGAGATGCTTTGCCCAAGGGCAAAAACAACCGAGCGTAAAAACCAAATTATCTTCATTTTAAAAGTGCCTCCACAACGGCTTGTAAGTTCTCGTAAACAGGCACATCGGCTAATACCGCCTCTTTACTGGCCAGTGTTCTCAAACCCTTGCCTGTTTTAACCAAGTAGGGCTGCATTGATTTTGCCTTAGCCACCCGTATATCAGCCAGTGTATCACCGACCATCGGCGCACCGGCCAGTTTTAAATTAAACCGCTGCTCGATGGCCGAAAGCATGCCCACCCCTGGCTTCCTTGCTGGAGAGTTATCTTCTGCTAGATAAGGCGCAAAGCTAATCCAGTCAACTCTGTCTCCCCCTAATAACGCTTGCAATTTTTGGTGCATCTCCGTTAAGGCTTTATGACCATAATACCCCCGTTTTATACCCGACTGATTGGTCGCTATTGCGACCGTCCAGCCTGCTTGCTTAAGGGCTTTGATCGCCTCAATACTGCCGGGAACGGGCTGCCACTCATCTGCCGATTTAATATAGGCATCTGAATCTTCATTAATCACCCCATCTCGATCTAATACAATTATTTTAGACATGATTCACTCTTGGCTTTAAGCCCTTTAATTCAGTTTTTAATCTGTAAAAACGCAAATTCCCGCAAAAGCGGGAATTTAAAAAACGCGACCCTCACTCAGGTACGTTTATAGTCTTGAAACGTCCGCCACCTGCATAAACAGTTGATAGATTTGATTCAGTAATGCCAAACGGTTTTGACGCACTTGTGCATCTTCCGCCATGACCATAACATCATCAAAGAAGCGATCAACCGCATCTCGAATCGTCGCTAA
>JAADDM010000282.1 GCA_013153955.1 Gammaproteobacteria bacterium
TAGACTCTTTATAGGCTTCAGACCACTGCATCGCCACTTCAACGGTAATGTCATCTTTAACGGTCGTGAAGTAGAAGGCTTTTTCGTTAATCAGGGGCTTATTGGTGTTGATGTAGTCTACAAAGGCTTTGATTCCGCCCTCATACTGGAAGACTTCATGGCGGCCATCGCGTTTATCAACTAGCTCAATGTGTACGCCTGAGTTTAGAAATGACAGTTCTCTTAGGCGTTTTAGCAGATAGTCGTAGCTAAATTCGACCATGGTGAACGTTTCTGTGCTGGGCAAGAAGCGTAACTCTGTTCCCGTCTTATCGGTAGGGCCGCACGCTTCAATAGGTGCATCAGGTACACCGTGAGTATAGGTCTGCTTCCAGATTTGGCCGTCTCTATAGATGGTTAAGTAGAGCTTGGCTGAGAGTGCGTTGACAACGGACACCCCTACTCCGTGTAAGCCACCAGAGACCTTGTAGGAGTTATCATCAAACTTACCCCCTGCGTGCAGGACAGTCATGATGACCTCTGCAGCAGAGACGCCTTCTTCTTCGTGGATATCAACAGGGATACCACGACCGTTATCACTCACAGAGACGGAACCATCGGTATGGATGGTTACCACAACCTTGTCACAATGACCGGCTAGGGCTTCATCAATTCCGTTATCCACCACCTCGAAAACCATGTGGTGTAACCCAGATCCATCATCGGTATCTCCAATGTACATACCTGGGCGTTTGCGAACGGCATCCAGGCCTTTTAAAACCTGGATGGAGGTGGAATCGTATTGCTGTTCTTCAGACATAAAGCTCGTTTCTTTTAGGGAGATTAACATAGGCCAATCTCGGGTTATTTTGACGACTTAAATAGACTCAGGATTTTACCATAAACAGAGGGCTTTAGGGAAATCAAAGTTGTGGGCAAGGTGTGGATGTAACTCATTGTTTATAAAGGGGTATTTAGTCTAAGAAAAGACAGTTAAAGGATCGTTTAAAACAGGAGGGATTTTGCGCATAAAAAAAGGCCACTTACGTGACCTTTTAGAAAGCAGATAATGCGTATAAACGGTATCGACTATCCAAACATCCAGCTAGTTGGATTAGGCATAGGTTCTTTCTCACCTAGGTACTTAAAGCCTCTAACGCAGCGAATAATTAACCAAATGACATAGAACAAAATGATAAGCCAACCAATGACAGCCATGGTTAAGATGCCACCAATGACAACCATGGTTAAGATGCCACCAACGACGGCATAAAGTAGCCCGATCCAGAAAGTTCGAATTTGAAACTGATAGTGAGAGGCCAGGTAGCCGTCTGAATCGCTTTTATTAATATAGGCCATAATCACACCAATTAACCCTGTAAAAGGGATGATGATGTTAGCAAGATAGAGAGAGTAGATGATGGTGGGCATCATGGTATTCTCTTCTTTCTGTGGGGCTGGCTGTAGTGGGGCGTCTTGAGTTTCAATGATATCTGACATGAGAGTCCTTTATTTGAGGTTGATAATGAGTACAAGTGATTCTATCAAAATAAGTAATTAAACCAATGAAAAATTAAATATCAAGTGAAGCTGCGTAAAACAACCAGGCCTGGTAGCATTGTGATTTGTTTCATTTTGGGGTGTTTTAAAGGGCGCTAAGAGGCTTTACAACCATCTCTCCTGATTGAATATTCCATATCTTGGTAGTTTCAGGCACTAAGATGGGAATTAAACTTTCTGCGGTACTGGTAATGATGTGCTGGATATTTAAGACTTGTAAGAGCTCTAATAATTTTATTCTATGAGTTTCATCCAGTTCGGCAGGCAGATCATCAATGAGCATGATCACAGGCTCATTCAGAACCTGCTCATGCAAGCTGGCTTGTGCCAAGAGTAAGGCGCAGACAAATAGTTTCTGCTGACCTCTTGAGAGGGTATTAATTGCCTCTTGGCCTGCAAACTTAAATCGAATATCAGCACGGTGTGCACCATACTGGGTATGACCAAGGTGAGACTCCTTCTCATAATTTTGCTGGTAGAGCGCCAGTAAGTCCTCGGTATTTTTAGGCCAACCCGCGCGATATTGGCAGACCACTTCGTCTTTAATCTCAGGCATTAAGGTTTGGCAGAAGGTCATTAGATAGGGGGTTAGCCGCTCTAAATAGTCCTGACGAATATGGTCTATTTTAAGCGCATTTTCAACCAGGGTTTGATCCCACAGTTGAACTTGTGCTTTGGGTAGATGTTTTTTTAAGGCGTGGTTACGCTGCTTAAGCCCGCGCTGATAGTTACGCCATAGTGGCATAAAGTCAGGGGATTGGTGAAAGCAGCCCCAATCCATAAATTGGCGACGGGCTTTGGGCCCCTCTTCGAGGAGTTTATGGCTTTCGGGTGTGAGCAGCTGAACAGGCAGTTGTTGTGCAATGGCCACTTGAGACTTAATGGTCTCTCCATTGAGCCGCAAGGTTGTTTTATGGAGTGATTTATTCAGGCCTAAGCGGTGACTTTTGGGGGAGTGGCTAGAGTGAACTTCAGCATAGAGGGTGCAGCTGTCTTGTTGATGTTGAATCAGATATTGGGTTTTGGCTGTTCTAAAGGAGCGGCCAGTCGCAAGCGTCCAAAGGGCTTCAATAATCGCTGTTTTGCCTGCGGCATTGTCCCCAATAATAAGGTTGAGCCCAGAGCTTAATGTTGCTGAGGCATGCTGACAATTCCGAAAGTTCTGAATACTGATTGTGTGGAGTTGAGTCATGGCTAGATAAGCGGCTCTTTGTATCACTCTGATACGGAGTTTAAGGGTCTGACCCTTTACGATCTCATGACGGCTGCATTTAATTTGCAGCCACATCCCTTGGTAAGGGTTGGTTAACTATAGGCGCATTGGCATAATGACATGCTGACACTGAATGGCATCAGTGCTCGCTTCAATTAGGCAACTGCTGTTGGCATCTTTAAGCACCAGTGTGACACAGTCTTCATTCATGGAGTTTAGGACATCAATAATGTAGTTTACATTAAAGCCAATCTCCATCTCTGCGCCGGTGTAATCAATCGCCATATCTTCATGCGACTCATCCTGCTCACTGTTAGAGGCATTGACTGCTAATAGGTTATTGCTTAACACCAAACGAATGCCTTTGAACTTATCATTAGACAGAATCGAGGCACGCTGTAATAGGCTACGCAGCAACTCTTTGTCTGTCTGAATCAGTTGGTCATTGGTTTGTGGAATGACTCGGCGATAGTCAGGGAAGCGGCCATCCACCAGCTTACAGGTAAATACGGTAGATTCTAACTGCACCGTTAGGTAGTTTTTAGCCAGTGAGAACTCAATTAAAGTATCATCATCGCCCATTAATTTGGACAGCTCTAATACCCCTTTTCTAGGTAAAATCGCTTGAGTTGGCGTTAGGCCATCCATTGCAAGTTCCGTTGAGCAGGTCGATAATCGGTGACCATCAGTTGCGACAACGCGCAGAGTTTGGTTGCTAATATCAAACAGCATACCGTTTAGATAGAAGCGAACATCTTGGCTAGCCATGGCAAAACCAGAGTGTTGAATTAACTGCTTTAACTGGTGTTGAGAGAGTGAGAATGACAACTCTGCTTGGGTTAAATCAATGGTTGGGAAATCATCGGCAGGTAGGGTCGAAAGCTTAAAGCGCGAACGTCCAGCAGAGAGGGTACAACGTGACTCATCAAAATCTAGGACGATGGTTAACCCATCAGGTAGAGAGCGAACGATGTTGATTAACTTCATCGCAGGAAGCGTGATGGCAAACTGACCCAATTCAGAAGACTCTAGCTCGGTTTGAGCACGGGTCTCAATCTCTAAATCAGAAGCGGTAACCGTTAAGGTGTTTTCAGATACTTGAAACAGGATGTTGCCTAAAATAGGCATCGTCTGGCGTTTTTCAACGACCCCACCGACTGTTTGCAGGACTTTCAAAAGGTTTTCACGCGTTAAAGTAATTTTCATACCAAGTGCCTTTATTGCTCTCTATAAATTAAGAGGTTCTATTAATATTAACAAAATTTTTAAAGTGGGTTGAGCGATTTTTTGCCTGATCCGCTGGTTATGTTTAGTTGGTGATAATTCGAATTAAGCTATTAAAATCATCATCGATATGGTGGTCGGTTTCACGCAGCTCTTTAATCTTGCGCACGGCATGCAGAACAGTCGTGTGATCTCGTCCGCCAAAGGCATCTCCAATTTCCGGTAAGCTGTGATTGGTTAGCTCTTTCGCGATGCCCATGGCCATCTGTCTTGGTCGGGCAATGTTACGAGTACGGCGTTTAGAGAGCAAATCTGCCACTCTCAGTTTGTAGTAATCGGCAACGGTTTTCTGAATATTGTCTAACGTAACCATCTTCTGTTGCAGTGCCAGTAGGTCTTTTAATGCTTCTTTAACCACTTCGACGGTTAGGCTCTGCTGAGTAAATTGAGCATAAGCCCCCACACGCTTTAGTGCCCCTTCTAAGTCACGGACATTGCCGCGTAGACGTTTGGCAATAAAGAAGGCCACTTCATCGGGTAACAACAGCCCAAACTCGGAGGCTTTTTTAAGCAGAATGGCGACACGCATCTCAAACTCTGGGGGTTCAACGGCGATGGTTAGTCCCCAGCCAAAGCGAGATTTAAGGCGATCTTCTAGACCATCTACCTCTTTAGGAAAGCGGTCACTGGTTAAGATAACCTGCTTATTGCCTTCTAGCAGGGTATTAAAGGTGTGAAAGAACTCTTCTTGAGATTGCTCTTTATTGGCAAAAAACTGAATATCATCAATTAAGAGAGCATCTAACGAGCGATAAAAGCGTTTAAACTCATCAATTTTATTGTGGCGCAGGGCGTTGACCATATCGGCAACAAAGCGTTCAGAGTGCAGATAAACTACGCGTGCATTTGGATTATCTTTAATAAGCTGATTACCAATGGCGTGCATTAAGTGCGTTTTACCTAAGCCGACTCCACCATAGATGAAAAATGGGTTGTAGCTGCCCCCTGGGTTTTCAGCCACTTGTCTGGCTGCGGCTGCGGCCAACTGGTTCGCTTTACCTTCAACAAAGGTCTCAAAGGTAAAGCTGGTATTGAGGTTACTTTTAATGGTTGAGGCACTTTTTGAATCTGCTGAAGTCGCCCTATTTCTAGGAGATTTTTTCTCGGCTGTTTTTTGCAAAGGCTGAGGTACTGTTGGCTCAGGTTCAGCCAAGTCTTCTAGGACATAGTCCCCAATTTCAAGGCGTACTTCAGGGGTGTTCATTGGGGCAGCAATCGCCACGGCTTGACGAATATTCTCCATCAACTTCTTATTTACCCAGTCCAAAATAAAGGTAGAAGGTGCCAATAAACGAATAACCGACTCCTCTTCAATGGCTTGAAGTGGACGAATCCAAGTATGGAACTGTTGATCGTTTAAATCGTTTTCCAGATGTGTAAGCGTTTGGGCCCAAAGTGATGACAAAATACGGTTCCTTGAAAGTAGCAAAGTGATAACGATGAGTTAGGATTTGTCTCTTTAAAACCGCATAAAACTAGGTTAAAAATAGACACGCCTTAACTCATTTCAACAAGTATACCTGTGAATAACTTTAAAACAAGGCTGCTTCTGTGGATAAGTCTGTGTGTAAAGCATGTGGATAACTCAGGTGTTTAATCTGTTAAAGCATTGCTTTATAAGGAGATTGTACGGTTGTTGATTAATTTGTGAAAAAGAGCATTTTTACGGCTAATATAATCAAAAACCCACCAAATACACGTTTTAAGGTTTTAACGGGTAAGCGGTGGGCTAGGCGTGCGCCAAAAGGCGCGGTAAAGTAGCTCATGAGTACAATGCCAAAAAAAGCAGGCCAGTAAATATAGCCCGTTGCATAAGGGGGTAGATGCGTGGCATCAAGGCCTGCAATTAAGTAGCCGAGTGAGCCTGCAAAGGCGACGGGTAGGCTGATTGCGGCAGAGGTGGCAATGGCTTGGTGCATACTGATATTGTTCCACTGCAAATAAGGGGTGGTTAAGGTTCCGCCACCGATCCCGACCAGCGAGGAGAGCCAGCCGATTACTCCGCCTGCCGTACTATTGCCTACCAGGCCTGGTAGTTGTCTGTTTGGATTGGGTTTTAAGGCCAGCAACATATTAATGGCGATGAGTAACTCTAATATACCGAATAATTTTCCAAGCCAGTCTGAAGCCATAAACTGTGAACTCCAACCCCCAATAAACGCCCCTGTAAGTACACCTAAAGAGAGCATTTTAACAATGTCCCAGCGAACAGATCCCAACGAGTGGTGGGCTTTTACTGAGGCATAAGAGGTGACTAAAATGGTGGCCAATGAGGTCCCAATGGCCAAGTGAACTACCTCTTCTACGTCTAAAAAATAGAGAAATGCCGTGGAAAGTACGGGCACAATTAAAAGGCCTCCCCCAATGCCTAGCAAACCTGCAGCGACGCCGACAATCGCACCCGTAATGAGATAGGTGGCAAGTTCATAGAGTAGAGTCAGTTCAATCATGTGATTCCAGTAAGTACGCGTATTAGTTGAAGTATTATCGGGGTATTATATTTCATAGGCATCGCCGTATGGCACAATGATTGGTATTGGCGTGTTTTGTCTTACCTTAAGCTTAACCCTTCTCGCCCTTAATCGGGTTTTGAATAATGGCATAATTCTAAGAGAGCTAGATGGAATATTTAATTGAGTTAGGCTATATCGGATTATTTGTAGGCGCACTGCTGGCGGCGACGCTGCTGCCGATGGGATCAGAAGTGATGGTGGTGGGCCTTCTGTTAAATGAGTTTCCTGTCGTTCAGGTGGTGCTCGTGGCCACAGTAGGTAATGTATTAGGCTCGGTTATCAACTACGGTTTGGGTTATTGGGGCAGTGAATTTGCACAAGCCAAGCTTAAAGTATCAGATGCAACAGTCGAGCAGGCGCGGCAACGCTATGAAAAGTGGGGGGCTGCGAGCCTGTTATTGGCTTGGGTACCTATTATTGGTGACCCTTTAACGGTCATTGCAGGCGCACTCCGTATCAATATCTGGCTCTTTATAGGCTTAGTCACGCTCGGTAAATTAGGCCGCTATAGTGTCGTGGCCTATCTCACGCTCATGTAACAATTTGTGATACCTGTTTTCTAAGCTTTAAGGGGCTTAAAGTTAAGCAGAGAGACAAATAGCGATAAAATCATCGTACCAAAAATAAAGCAGAAGGCCCCTTGCCCTGTGGTGATACTCCAGGTGATTAAATCGTTCGCGGTAAAGGCTGCGGACAAGGTAAAGTGAATATTCATCGCCTGAAAGAGTGAGGCCAGAGGCCAAGTGCTGTCTAAATAAACGGGTACATCGGCAAAGTTGCCTATGGTTTGATAGGTGGCTGCAAACAGAAACATGGCAGTGGTGTAGTTAACCAATGCTAAGACGATGACGCGCCCCGTGGCGGAGACGGCTGTGCCTTCGGTTATTTTACAGATACCAAAGAGAATCACGCCCAGCTCTTTATTAATAATACCGATGACTCTGAGCATCATGAGTATTGTCACCCATGCCCATAAGCCAAGCGTGGTGCTCCACACCCACAGTGCAATCGCCACGACTAATCCTGCCACAATGTAAAACTCTGAGAGCAGTAACCGTTTATTACGCAGTGACTGCCATGCCTCACTTTGCGGAGGGTGAATAGACTCTCTATTTTTTAGAAACCGATCGACCCAAAAATAGGGTGAAAGGCCATAAAGGATACGGATGAGTTGCTTGACAACTTCGGCAATGTTCAAGGTCATAATAAAGGTACTTTGTAAGGTAAAAAATAATAGGTAAAGCGTTAAAAATGTGCAATGAGGTCGCCAGCGTGGTAAACGACCAACCATCAATACACGAAGCAGATAAATTTAATTTAAACGGACTCGGTCTCCTGTAAACAGTAGCGGCGCTTGTAGCCCGTTTAGCTGGGTACGATTATCCTGTTTGGGGTTTAGCCCATGCCCGAGTATATAGCGGTTTTGCATAACATTCGCTGTAATTGGTGTTTTAGCTTGGGCTTCAAATTGAGCTTCAAGTTGATTTAACCAGGCCTGGATGGCGGTAAAATCAGCATGCCAAGGATTCGGCTTAGGGCGTGCGTCCATAATAAAGGTTTTTGCTTGGTTCAGCGTTTGATAAAAGTCTGCATTAAGTTGGCTGTCTCCGGTGTAGCTTAGAAGGGCTGTCTCTTGTTCATAAAGGATAAACCCACAACTGGCCTCTGAGTGCACGCCAGGGTAAAACACAATTTCAAGCCCGTGGGAGAGCGCGACCCTTTTGCCTGCTTCAGGTGCAATCCAATCTGCAATCTCTGTGGGCGCTAACATTTGGTGATGCTCCGCCATTCGATGTGTTTGCAGGCGCTCGCTAATGGCTTGCTCAGCAAACACCTGTAACTTGCGACCCCGTGCCTGCTCAACGCGTAAGATAACGGGCAGCTCTCCCGCATGGTCACTGTGGTTATGGGTAATGATAATCTGCTCAGGAAAGCCTTTAAACTGAGCCAGTACCTGCTGACTCACCCCTAAGCCTAAATCAATTAAACAAATAGGCTGTTGATTCGCTAAAAGCATCAAGCTACTGCTCGGTAAATTATCATACAGATAAGACGCACCCGCACCTGATCCTAAAACAGACAGTTCAAAGTGGATAGGGGTTGAGGTATTGGGCATAAAAGGCGCTCTTGTTAAAAACAGGGGGTTAAGTACATTCTAAATGTTTATGTATGGCGGGTGTGGACTAAAGCCAGGCAGTAAAAATAGCACGATTAGGCGATTATATCCTGTCAAGGAGACGGGGTATAAATAATTGAGAGGGATGGCTGCGCGAAGCTTGAGTGTTTAGATGCGAGTTAAGATTTTAATTTTTAGAATGGTAGCGATTTATTACAAGTCTTGAACTGCCCCCCTTAAGTTAAGAGGGCTTATGTTTCTTTAAAGGGTTATTTATTGAAAACAGTCGGGTAGTTTGTGGCTCCCTCGTGGGTGGTAAAGAAGCTCATGTTTTCATTTAAAATACTTGCTTGCTTACTCATGCTTTCAGCAGTTAAGGAGGTTTTTTCAACCAAAGAAGCATTTGCTTGAGTGGTCGAGTCAATCTCACTGACAGCGTGGTGTACTTGGGTAATGCCTTCTGCTTGCTCTTGCGAAGAATGATTGATTTGATGAATCATATTGGCTACCTTACGAATTGAGTCGTTAATCTCTTCAATTACCGTACCAGATTCACTGGCCAGCTTTGTTCCTTGACCAATACGCTCTACACTTGAATTGATTAATTGTTTAATATCTTTGGCTGCGTCAGCAGATTTTTGTGCCAAAGAGCGTACTTCACCTGCAACCACGGCAAAGCCTCTGCCGTGCTCTCCCGCACGTGCAGCTTCTACTGCCGCATTAAGTGCGAGTAAGTTGGTTTGGAAAGCGATACTGTCGATAAGCGTGACAATTTCAGCAATTTCATTACTGGAATCTTCGATACTGTTCATTGCTTGAATGGTTTTGCCCATGACTTCACTGGCTTGCTGGGTTTCGAGTTGTACACTTTCAATAACCAGGGATGCTTGTTTTGCGCTTTCAGTATTATTTTGAACGGCAAAATTCATCTCTTTAATGGTTGCAGAGGTCTCTTCAACTGCTGCTGCCTGCTGCTGAATTCGGTCACTTAACTCAACGGCACCTGTTGCCAAGGTATGCGCACCATTTTGCACAATACCACTTGACTGTGTTGCCTGAGAAACAATGCCTGAAAGGTTTGTAATGGATTGGTTGATGGCCTCTTTAACCAGTAACAAGTCCCCCTGATATTGATTTGTAATGGTTTGGGTTAAGTCTCCAGTGCTTAAAGCGCTAACGACACGGTTAATGTCTGTAATGGCTGAATTTAAGGCTTCCATAGATTCGTTGATGTGAATTTTTAAGGTGTTGAGATCCCCTTTGGCTTCAATTTCGACTCTTTGTGAGTAATTACCCGCTAACATCTCTACCATAACGCCATTAATTTGCGTTACAACAAGGTTGGTTTCATTGAAGGCCTGTTGTGCATTCTCAAGCATTAGCTTGTAGCTGCCCGTAGAATTTTGGGTATTGATCACAGTATTATATTTTCCCTCACGCATGGCGGACATGGCGGTAGATAAACTGACCATCACATCTGAAATAATCTCTGTACTTGAGTTGATACCTGATTTTAGTTGTTCTAGATCACCCTGGTAGCTGCCCTCAATTCGCTTTGAGAAATCTCCCTGAGAGATGGCATGCACCGTTTGGTTTGCATCTTTTAGGACTAGCCCAATTTGTTCTAACAGCTGATTAATTGCTTTAGATGTCTGCCCAACCTCATCATTAGAGTTAACAGAATTTCGGATGCTGAAATCTCCCGTCTCTAATATTTTAGAGGTTGTTTTCTGTACTCGTTTTAATGGATTAATAACGAGGCGAGTAATTACAATAACAATGGTTAAGGTCAGTAAAAATATGGCAATCACAACGCCTAATAGAGTGATTTTAGCCGCATGTAGTGCCGCATCAATCGGCTCTTGATATTGAGATTTATTCAGTACAAATAGGTGGCGGCCAAAAATATGGTGCGCTTCGTCGTAAGCAGGAATATCAATGAATACTTTGTCATCATGTATATAAACAGCCTCTTGCTTACCTTGAATTGGCTGAAATGCTGTTTTTGAAAAATTAACAACTTCTTCGGGGAACCAGCGATTGTTCGCCAAAACATATTGGTCTGAAAATAGAGTATTGTTATCAATCGCTGGCATATCGCCATATCTATTTTTGACATAGTTTCTATCAACCAGCAATAGCCATTGGCCCTGTTTCTCTTTCGTAAAATTTTTTCTAACAGAGGCAAGCCCTTGAATCATTGAAACCATTCCAAGCATTTCACCCTCACGCATAACCGGAGAGATGGCGATCACAGAGACGCCTCTGCCTCCGATGGACAGAGCACTAAAAGCCTGTTTATGCTCCATAACATGTTTAATCATGGGGTTATGAGAAAGGTCTTGACCATAACGCTTAATATCCCAAGACTTAACCATGGAGCGGCCATCCGCTGTAATCAACTGAGTCTGTATGTTTTTGTAGTTTGTTTGGTTTCTAAATTGGTCTCGTATTTGAGCTAAAATAGGGACTATTTTCTCTCTCTCCTCAACCTCTAGCGCATTTGATATATTCTCTTGAGTAGAGAGTGCTGATGAGCCTAATATACCTGCTTGAACCTTTGCATTAATCTGGCCATTAATATACTCAGTCATCTCTGAAATGATGCGGGACTTTTCAGCATTTTGTATTGGCTGAATGGAGGTAGTGTAGATAACTAAGCCCAATAAAATGGCGGCAACAAAGCCGATAGCAGTTGCAGAGTAGAGTACTTTAGTTTTTAAAGAGGCGTTGGAGAGCACTTAATTTAGTCCTTGTGAAAAATTTTGGCGTATTATTTCATGCTCTATAGTCTATATACAATACTCATTTTTATGGAGCATTTAGCTCAAATGGAAACAAGTTTAGGTATCAGAAAGCGTAGACACTCCAGATTGTTTAGTTATTTGCGTTGGCGTATAAGTTAGGGTTAGAATGCATTAAGTTATTTTCAGTAGGTTTTTAGAATTTAAAAGGAAGGTATTATGTTATTTGAAGTGACAGGGTTTACTAAAGCATTTTTTTTAGCAGGGGATAAAGTCGCGATTGCAGAACAAGAGCGCATAGCATTTGAAATGGAGAAAGTTAAAACGCTTGATTTTATTCAGATGAATGCAAAGCTAGTCTCTTATCATGGTTGGTCTGTTGAAAAAATACTAGAAGCGGAAGATTTGTATAAAAAATGGTTGGTATTGCATCAGGTTTATGGTGAGTCACTGGTACTAGCCCCAAATGATTTGGTAGATGAATATTGGCATACACATATTTTAGACACGAGAAAATATATGGATGATTGCCAAAAAGTATTAGGCTATTATTTGCATCATTATCCGTATTTTGGGTTAACAGAAGGTGAATCAGAAGAAGCTTTAGAAGCGGGCTTTGAGTTGACTCAAAAATTGTTTAAAACACATTTTGGTCATGATATTGTTGGCCACAATAATAGATGTGGTCCGACTAGTTGTCGTTAAAACTGAGAGCGTTATTTGTTTTTGAAAGGCCGTATCTAACAGGTTTAAGTACGGCCTTTTTTATTGGCAATATTTAAATAAAGGAAAAATGAATGGCTGTTTTATCTTTTTCTACAGCGTTATTAAAAAAAATAAACACAAAAGTAATGGAAGAGGACTTATTTAAAAACCAATCTAACCTCAATCGTTTTTTTGATACCAGCCCCTTGCTAAGGGCTGTGGGTGATTCTGTTATTAATCTCTTAAAAAAAGATGAATACGTTGTTTTAAAAACAAAAAAAATGACCGCTAGTGTTCCTATTTTGACCGCATTTATAAAACTATTTGAGCCCAAATTAGGAAGGTTTATTGATCATATAGAGCGGGCTAGAATACATGACCTTCCGTCGTGTGGTGGCGAAAATTATCAACACTTAACATTGCATAATGATAATGCAGTTGACTTAACGAATCAGCCCAAATATGTCTTTATTCAAATAGTTCAGGAAGATCCTAATGGTCGTCAATATGCTCAAAATGGGGTGGTAAAAATAAAGGATGTTGTGACAGATTTAAAAGCGAGCAATCCTCAATTATTACATCAGTTGTTGACTAAGCCTGTACCCATGCTGTCTTTTGGGGTAACGATTGATTCAAAAGATAAATCTGAAATTGTGGTCAGTCCTACGATTTTAAGTGAAGATGAAAAAAACCAGATAACAGTTCGATTTGACTATAGCCGAATTCAGTATTTTTTTTCTGAAAAAGGGATAGGAGAAGTGCCTAAACAGATTTTGACGATGATTGAATGTTTTTTAACTGTGTGCGAAAAACACAAGAAGAGCTATTATCTTGAAAAAGGAGATATTTTGATTATGAATAATCTAACGACGCTACATGACCGTTCTGAGAGCACAATGGAACTAAATGAGGATGGCTCATTATCAACACGACAAATAATGGTGGGTTTTATTGTATGACCCATAAACATGTGTTTCATATTTCTCATGCGCATAAAAAGATAGGGCAAGATGGAAATTTGCCTTTTTGGATAGCGATGATTCGTGCTTCTCAAAAAGTATTATTGCCTAATAAAGCTAGAAAAGTGCTCGATTTTGGATGTGGTCAAGGTAAATTTTTACCCGTGTTTGCCCTTATGGATCGACTTGAGTTTGGACTAGGGGTTGAATTAGAGGTGGGGTTAGTAGAAGAAGCCAAAATTCACTATGAACAAAAAAATATACAATATGCAGTTAACGAACGCACGCTTTTTAAATCTTATCCTGAATATTTTGATGCTATCTATTCACAAGAGGTGCTTTATACACTCGAGGACTTAAAAGCGCATGCAGAAGAAATGTTTAAAATCCTTAAAAAGGGTGGGTTTTATTTCGCAACGATGGGCTGTCATATTCAAAATCCACTATGGAGTAAGCGCCGTAAAATGATTCGAGAAGAAGAGCAGTATTCTGCTTATGACTACTCTCTTGAGGAAGTTGCAGAAGTTTTTTTTAATGCTGGCTTTGAGGTCGGGCTAAAACGCTTACCAGTTGATTATTTTTTAATTTATCACCCTGAGATTACTCAAAAATTCTCTAATTCATTAAGTGATTTAGTGAGTACCAATTATGAAAATAAAATGCTATTTAGCTTTTGGAAGCCCGATGAATAAATCTAAAGTATGGTTAACAGTCGTTATCACGGTTAGCCTTGCGTTAATAATACTAGGATTATTTTTCATTGAGCCGGATCCTAAAATTGAATTAAAAGATCTTATTTTTGGCGGGGTTGGACTTATAGGAGGAATCGTCGGTTTATTTTTATTTGAGAAAAGAAATAATGCGATGCTTAGAAATACCAAGGTTCTTGAAGAGAATCAAATAAAAGAATCTCATTTTATGCATTTTAACAGCGCAACAAAAATGTTAACAGATAAAGATGCAACACTTGAGTCAAAAATTTCAGCGCTGTATCTACTTTATGATGTAGGGAAAGCATTTGATGAAAGTCTAGGCAGAGTTCTTCAGGTAATTAACCAGTCTTTGAAGCCGTTTAAAAAGAATATTGATTATCAAATGGACTATGAAGACAATCCTGAAAGTATCACGCTAAGCAGCGACCTTGTTATGGATGTTGTTTTAAAAGAGCCAGACTATAAGCGTAAAATCAACGAGTGGGTGATTAAGGGTTCGGATATACAGCAACTGGTTATTTCAGCTTTACAAATTCAGAAGAAAATATTTCAAAGACAGCTAGTTCTAGGAAGTCTTGATGAAGCAGATATGTCAAATTGTATTTTTTTTGATATTGATAGTTCTTTTTGTGAGGTAAAAAAACTCAGCCTTAATAATCCTCAAAAAAATATTGTTTTCTTGGGTTGTGATTTGACAGGCTTTGACTTTAGCTCTAATAGATTACATATAGCCACTTTTATTGATTGTGATTTAACGAAATGTGATTTCAAAAGGGCGGACTTATGGGGCAGTATTTTTTTTAACTGTAGGCTTAAAGAAACTGACTTTAGCGGCTCTTATTTAGGTCATGTTGTTTTTAGAGGTTGTTCGGATTTCAGAGAGGATGACTTTAAAGATTTAGATGTACCTGATTCTCAAGACCAAGAGTATAACGCACCATATTTTGACACAATTAAAAATGGGTACACAGAGTTCCAATAATGAAAAAAATAGAGCTTAAAAATGCAAATGAACATAATTTAAAAAATGTATCAGTTGATTTCCCCCTCAACCAAATGATTTCAGTTTTTGGAGTAAGTGGCAGCGGTAAATCGAGTTTGATTTATGGTGTGATTGCAAATGAATCGACACGGAGGGCAAAAATTGTACGAGGGGATGCATCTTGTTTAGATTATGCAATTCGTTCTGATTTTGAGTCTTTAAATAATTTACCTTTTTGCAAGACGCTTAAGCAGAGAGGGTTGCAGGTATCAGTAAGTTCAACGCTATCTACTGTAACGGGAATACATGAATTGTTGCGTGAAGAGTTTGTGCTTTACGGCGAGATAGTTGGTGAACGAAAAAATATTATTGAGCAGCCTAGCCTGGCAGATATTCAAGTTTTTTTAAAGCTGTTTCACAAACAGGAAAGGTTTCGTATTTTTGCTTGCTTGTGCTACGAAGAGAGCATTGAAGATGGCTCTTTATTATTTGAGCTATTAAAGGAGAATGAAATAACAGAGGTAATTGTTATTTCTTCTCGAGATAACATCCAAAAAACTAAAAAAATATCGGTGATTAAAAATCTCAGCCGTCAGTTTGATTACACTATTCTAGTTCCAGTTGAGGACATGAAAGACATAGAAAGATTTTCATATTTGGCCAAACGCAGCTATTGGTGCCAAAGTGAACAGAATTTTTTTTATTTTGGAGAAGATTTTCCAGATTTAAAAACAGGCAAGTTATATCAAAAGAAGTCGTCTCATTTATTAAGTTTTAATAGTATTCTCCCTAAGTCAGGAAAGTGTTCTTCATGTCATGGAAAAGGCACTATTGAAACATTAGATATTACTGCTTTGATTGATGAGTGTAAGCCTCTATACCTTCCTTTTTTACGCTTAACAGATAATGGAAAGGGCTGTTATAAATACATCGGTCTATGTTTTGATGACATGCAGAGAGCCTTTATTAAGCAGGGGATTAAGCTCGAACAAACATTTTTAGACTTAACTGTTGAGCAGCAGACATTCGTTGTAGACATGGTTTACCCAAAAATAGAAAAACATAAAAAAAAACCATCTATTGGTCAGTTTTTATTGAGATCCGAGTGTCGTGATTGTGAAGGCACACGCTTAAATAAGAAAGCACGTGCAGTGGAGCTTTTCGGTTTGAGTTTGCCTGAGTATTTGGCATTGACAGTGTCTGATTTAATTTTATGTTTAAAAGATAAACCTTTAAAACATAAAAAAATAGTGCGGTTATTGAAAGCACTTGAGCAATCTACACTGGGTTATTTAGCTTTAGATAGAACAACGGATACCTTGAGTGGCGGAGAGCTACAGCGATTAAAGTTTTCACTGGCTTTAACGAATGATGATACAGGTTTATTGTATATTTTGGATGAGCCTTCTACAGGGTTGCATGCCTTCAATAATTATCAGATGATTCCATTGATTAAAGCATTAAGAGATAAGGGTAATACAGTTTTAATCAGTGAGCATAATGCAGATTATATTAAAGCCAGTGATTATTCTGTTGAAATGGGGCCAAAAGCAGGAAAAGGAGGAGGGCGCGTTATACGCCAGAGTAATGATGTTCTTCTGGAAGATTCAAGGTTTGAGCGTGTTAAGAAAATTGTTAATCAAAAAGACAGTATCTCTTTACAGGGTGTCAATTTCAACAATATTATAAATGAAAACTTTATCATTCCTAAGCATTGTTTAGTGGTCGTGAGTGGCGTTAGCGGTAGCGGTAAATCTTCTTTAGTTCATGATGTATTAGTTCCCGTGGTTAAGCAACATCTAGAAAGTAATCAGTTTTCATCTCGTTTGGTTAGCTCTGTGGGAGGACTCAACAGCATTGAGGGTGTAGTAGAGCTGACTCAGTCACAGATAGGTCTTAATTCCCGCTCAATAGTGGCAACTTACTTAGGTATTTTTGATCACATAAGGGGGTTGTATGCAGGCTTGGCAGACGCCAAAATATTTGGGTTAGATAAACGGCACTTTAGTTTTAATAATGCTTTAGGGGCGTGTGATATATGTGCTGGTCTGGGTGTTAATAATGAACAGGTATGTTCAGGCTGTTTAGGGCATAGATTTAAGCCTGAAGTATTACACCCAAAATTTTTAGGTAAAAATATTGATGGTTTTTTAAATACTGATATTGAGTCCATTTTGGAAGGAATACAGGATGACTTGTTATTAGATGCTTTTAAGGTTTTAAACGAATTGGGGCTGTCGCATTTAAGCTTAGGCAGGACAACACCTTCTTTGAGTGGTGGAGAATCTCAGCGTTTGAAACTTGCAAAAGTATTGATTAAAAATAAAATTAAATTAAAAAAAGGAAATTATTTATTTGTATTGGATGAACCGACTAAGGGGTTATCAGGCTCAGATATAGAAAAACTATATAAATTGATTGATGATCTGCTGTTAAAAAAACATTCAGTTGTGGTGATTGAGCATCATTTAGGGATGATTGGTAATGCTGATTTTGTGATTGATATGGGTTTAGGAAGCGGCTTAAATGGAGGGGTAAACCTATATAGTGGCTCTGTCCTAGGCTTATTAAACCATCCCAAATCATTAACTGCTCAAGCATTGCGAGGCGGCTTTGATATGCCGAGAAGAAGGGCGTGTTTCGTAGAAAATAGTGAAATAACAGTGCCGATAAAAATAAATAATGTAAAAAAAACAAAGGCAAGTTGCCACCCTTTTTATTTGAATGACGAACATTTTGCGATTGAAAAAAAGTTTTTTAATGCGTTTTCAGTGAATGTTGAGGGAGTTGGTTTTTTTAGAACGGAAAAGGATTTAATAGCATTTTGTGCAACCTTAGAAATTGAAGAGTGTTACTTTAATCCCTATGTGACAGATCTTTTTAAGTATAAAATCGTGCCAAAAAGTATCAAAAAGTCCTCTCTTAAGCAGTTAAAGAAATTAGGGTTTGATGTGAAGAAAGCTGAATCAGAGTTTTCTGAATGGGACTGTCGAGTTAAAGCCGATGATGTTTTAACAGCTTACCGCTTTGGTCGAGGCTGGGTAACACTTAAAACAAAGAGTGGAGTAGTTGAATTAAGTACGCGTTTAGTCTCCTTAGAGAGTAAGGTGATTGGTTCAGCTGAAATAAATTTGCAAACGTTTAATCTTTATATGAACAGTTGCCAGTATTGCAATTATGAAGGGCAGATTGCGATTTATGCGAATGATTTAATCATTGCTAAACAGGATCTTAGTGTTTTGGACAAAGGGTTTTTCCGTTCTAATATTGCTCTAAAGTTAAAGTCAGTTATTACAAAGTTTTCTAATGAGGGTTTGTTTGATTTTTCAAAGCCATACAGCACACTATTGAAAGAAGAAAAAGCTATATTTTGGTTTGGTTTTGAAGCACACCGTTTTTTAAAGCCTAAAGGACGGGCACATGTAAAGAGCGATTACCTAGTTTGGAAAGGGCTTTATCATTACATTTATGAGGCGCTAGACAAAATAGAGTGTGCAGAAAGTATTAAATCTTCGAAAAAAATAGTCGAATGTCCTTTTTGCGAAGGAAAAATAGGGGCCAAAGAGCTAGGGTATTATTATGTGAATGGTAGGTCTTGGTTGCAAAAAATATCAGCCGGTCGAGTATGAAACACTGTTTATTGATGTATAAGAGAGCTTAAGTACTCTTCTATAAATAGGTTTGGTATGAGTTTTAGAGTGTATGAATAGAGTGCTTGATGATAGCCTCCTCACCGAGAAAAGAAAACAGACCTAAATCAAAACGGTTTCTGTATCAAACTGTTCTTGTTGGGCTGTAAAATTAACAATACCAGAAACCGTGTTGATTATTTTGTCAAAATACAAGTTCTTGATAAGAAAACTATTAATGCCTGTATAATTTGAGTGATTAACGACGTTTGTCTATGAAATTATTGGATTTTATAGTCATATTAGTTGTGTTTTTTGGGAAAACTCTATATAATCCCCGTTTTTCCGAATCTCGGAATCGAATTTTTTAAGGAAGATTGAAATGAAGCGTACATTCCAACCTAGCACAATTAAGCGTGCTCGTACTCACGGTTTCCGTGCTCGCATGGCGACAAAAAATGGTCGTAAAATCTTAGCCGCTCGTCGTGCTAAAGGTCGTAAGTATTTAACTACAAGTGACCAATAGAACTTAAGCGCACTGTCTAGTGCACTTAATTCTAAATTCTGGTGAGTTCATGAATTCTAATAACGAGTTATCAACTCACTCAGAACCCTCTGCTTTACCCCCTATTTCTCAAAAACCAAACCTTGGTTTTCCAAAATCCTCTCGGATTCTCTCTCCCAACGATTTTAAACACGTCTTTGCAAAAGCTGAAAAATTTGGCAATCGCAACTGGACCTTTATTGTTCGCGCAAATGGACAAGAAGAACCTAGATTGGGTTTAGCCATCGCAAAAAAGCAATTACACCGTGCTGTTTGGCGTAATCGCGTGAAAAGACTGGCAAGAGAAGCGTTTAGGTCACATAAGAAAGCGTTAAGTGGGTATGATATTGTGGTTTTAGGGCGTAAGGGTATGCAAGATATCGATAATGAGACGTTGCATAAGAGCTTTACACACTTAATTCGTAAAATTAAAAAGAGTGATCTTAAAGATCGCACTTAGTTTAGAGGTCGTTGCTCTTAGTTTTAGAGCAGCCGCTTTATGATAGATAGACGATAAATCGATAAGGTTTTCACAATGAATATGAGATCGTTTTGGTGGTTGGCTTTAGCATTTACGCTAACCTGGATGTGGCTTGAATGGATGCAGTTTACCGCTCAAAAAGTGGAATCAACTGCAGCGGCAAGTGCGGCACAAGAAGTGCCTATTGCAAATAATACAACGCCGAGCATGTCTGCGGCGAGTACCGCAGTGGGTACGGATGTACCGGGTGCAAATGCGGGTAGTGTGGGTAATAGCGCCGTGCCAGTGGTTGCTAATGGCTTTTCTCAGGGTCAGCGTATCTCGGTTAAGACCGATACGTTAGACTTGGTGATTGATACGGTAGGGGGTGACATTCGTGTTGCAGACCTAGTGGAGTACGGTGCATCTGTAGACCACTCTCAAGCCTATCGACTCATGAGTGATTCTGGCCCATTGGTATATATCGCTCAAAACGGGATTGCTACCCAAGCCAATGCAGCACTGCCTGCGCCGAC
>JAADDM010000197.1 GCA_013153955.1 Gammaproteobacteria bacterium
TCACGTCCAATCACCGCCTGAAAATCTCGTACCATCGCAGGATATGGATGCGGCCCTGCCACGGTACCAATGATGTAAAAAGTATCATCTACGTTCGTTACCCAATCGCGCATCGCTTCATTCAATGCATCTTTAAGTGTACGCGAGCCAGACTCAACCGGCACCACCGTCGCGCCTAGCATCTTCATACGAATCACGTTAGGGGCTTGGCGAACCACATCATCTGCACCCATGTAAACAACGCACTCTAACCCAAGACGAGCAGCAACCGTTGCGCTGGCAACCCCATGCTGCCCTGCACCGGTTTCAGCAATAATTCTGGTTTTACCAAGGCGCTTGGCCAGCAATGCCTGACCGATCGTATTGTTTACTTTATGCGCACCCGTATGGTTTAGATCTTCACGCTTTAAATAAATCTTAGCGCCGCCTAATAGCTCCGACCACCGTTTAGCATAGTAAAGTGGTGTAGGACGACCCACATAATTCTGCAAATCTTCGGCAAGCTCACTTAAAAAGGCAGGGTCACTTTTAACGCTTTCATACTCTTGGTTTAGCTGCTCAAGCGCGGCCATCAATGTCTCTGGTGCAAACACCCCACCGTAAGGACCAAAGTGGCCATTTTCATCAGGGTATTTTGAAAAATCAATCGTCATTCTGCTGTACTCATCACTTGTTGCATAAATTGGTTAATCTTATCCGCGGACTTGATTCCCTTAGAGGCTTCAACCCCTCCACTGACATCAACCGCCCACGGACGAACTTGTTTAATTGCTTGCTGAATATTCTCGGGCAGTAAACCGCCAGCAAGAATAATGGGCTTTGAGAGAGACTTAGGCACTCTGTCCCAATCAAACTGCTCTCCTGTGCCACCCGGAATTCCTTTTTTATAGGCATCAAGCAATATGCCAGAGGAGGCCCGATAGGTTTCAGCTATCTGCTCTAACTCAATACCCTCTCGCATCCGAACAGCCTTAATATAGCTGACCTTAAACTGTTCACAAAACTCAGCAGACTCATCGCCGTGAAACTGTAACAAATCAACCGAGACCTTGTCCAAAACCGATTGAACATACTCAACCGTCGGGTTGACAAACAGCGCTGTTTTTGTCACAAAAGCGGGGACACCAGAGGCGATTTTCTTAGCGGTATTGATAGACACATGTCGAGGACTTGGCTCATAAAAAACCAACCCAATCGCATCTGCACCACTCATTACCGCTAACTGAGCGTCAGCAACATTGGTTAGCCCACAAATCTTAACACGTGTTCTCATATTTATAGGTGCCATAAAACCCCATCTAATACCACTTGCTGCAAGCCAAAACGTTCTGGATAGAAGGCATTTACAAAATACAGTCCAGCCGCTGGCGCAGTAACGCCTGCCTTGGTTCTATCTTGCAGCGCCAATACCTCAGCAACCCACTCGACCGGGCTTTTATTTTGCCCCACCTGTAACAGAGTGCCTGTGATATTACGCACCATATGATGCAGAAAAGCATTGGCCTGAATATCAATAAAAATAAAATCAGCCTGTCGGGTGACACTTACTTTCTCTACCGTTCTGATGGCATTATTCGCTTGGCAACCTGATGCTCTAAAAGAGCTAAAATCGTGTTCACCCAACAAACTCTGAGCAGCTTCATGCATCGCCTTATCATCCAACGGAGCTGAGACATGCGTCACTCTATTTGCCAAAACGGCAGAGGCGACAGGGCGATTAAAAATGACATAACGATACTGTCGAGACCCTGCTGAAAATCGAGCATGAAACGTATCCGTCACCTCTTTGGCCCAGCTAATTCGAATATCCGTTGGTAGCTTGGTATTTGCGCCTTGAACCCACGCTTTTAAGCCTCGCGCTGCTTTGGTTTCAAAATGCACCACTTGACCCACTGCATGCACGCCTGTATCGGTACGACCAGCACAGGTCAGCGCAATCGGTTCATTGGCAATATCCGCCAAAGCCGCCTCAAGATGCCCTTGTACCGTTGGGCAGTCTAACTGCTTTTGATAGCCACAGTATTGAGTCCCTTGGTACTCAATGCCTAATGCGATTCTTTTCACGTATCTACGCCTAACTTAGGCAAGGTGATCTTTAATCAATAGCTCAGCAATTTGCACAGTGTTAGTAGCCGCGCCCTTACGAACGTTGTCAGCAACCACCCAAATATTTAAGCCATTTTCAATCGTAATATCTTCTCGAATACGCCCGACGTAAACTGGGTTTGTGTCTGCACCCTCGCTGACAGCGGTTGGGTAACCCCCGTCTACATGCTCATCCACCAACACAATCCCTTCTGCTGCTTCCATCAAGGCTTTCGCCTCAGCCGCTGTAATCTTGCGCTCTGTTTCAATATGCACCGCTTCACTGTGACCAAAGAAGACAGGGACTCTTACCGCTGTTGGATTCACAAGGATTTTATCATCGCCCATGATCTTCTTAGTCTCCCACACCATCTTCATCTCTTCTTTGGTGTAGCCGTTCTCCATAAAGACATCAATTTGAGGAATCACGTTAAAAGCAATCTGCTTTGGATAGACTTTCGTCTCGACTGTCTTCATGTTTAAAAGATTAGCCGTCTGCTTAGCCAACTCCTCAATTGCATCTTTACCCGTTCCTGAAACTGCTTGGTAAGTTGCGACATTGATACGGGTAATACCGACCGCATCATAAATAGGCTTTAACGCAACCAACATCTGAATCGTTGAGCAGTTAGGGTTGGCAATAATCCCACGATTTGTATAACCAGCAACCGCTTCAGGGTTTACCTCTGGTACAACCAGTGGAATATCATCGTCATAGCGGAATTCAGATGTGTTATCAATGACAATACAGCCTGCTTCTGCCGCTTTAGGCGCATAAACTTTAGAGACACTTGCACCTGGTGAAAACAGGCCAATTTGCGCTTTTGAGAAGTCAAACTTCTCTAAATCTAATACCTCAATCCACTTGCCGCCAAACTGGATTTTTTTACCTGCTGAACGACTACTCGCCAATGGATAAAGTGTGCCAACAGGGAAGTTACGCTCTTCAAGTACTTTTAATATTGTTTCACCTACAGCACCGGTTGCGCCTACTACTGCAATGTCATATAACTTAGTCATTTTATGCTTACCTTTTATACTTTCTCCAAAACGACACAAGATATCGCTTTGGCCTCTAAACGCGGCCTTGTGCCAGAATAGAGGGATTTAAATCTAATTTATGCGCGGTATACCAAGCCGATTTATTCAGGCTTATACACCGCTTAATTTTGAGTACGACCAACCAACTTTAATCGACAATATCGGCTACGACTTCATCTGAGTCAACACGCTTTGCATTCTTTGCCAACTGACTCATGACGGGCTTCTTACCCATCTGTTCAAACGTTTCTGGCAGACTTACCACCATGCCACCCTCGGTCATTTCATGACTTTGGCCAATAAATTTACCACCGGTTTCGACCGTAAACTCGCCGCAAATCAATTCACCAATTAACTTGCCGGTAGAGAGAATATCAATGGTTTCGCAGGCAACCTTACCTTCTAGCGTGCCGCTCAATGCGATTCTTTTTGCTTTAACCAGGCCTGATACACTGCCTGTTTCACCAATTGAAACATCAAAGGCACTGTCAATAACCCCTTCAACATGACCATCAATATGCAGTGCGCCTGCAATTTCAGTTATTTCACCACTAAAGGAGCACCCTTTAGCAATAATTGTTTTTCCACCTTCTTGACGCGACTGTCTACTGCCTGAGCTAAAGAACCCCATGGAACTCCCTTTATCTTTGTGAAAATATCATCATACTTTTCAATTGACCAATCATTAAATGGCTTTGGGTTTAAGCGATGGTATAAAAACCACACTTCATAGTGTAAATGAGCGCCTGATGAGCGCCCTGTACTCCCAACTTCACCAATTTTATCGCCCTTTCTAACAAACTCACCGACCTTGACCGTACGCTTACTAAGGTGACCATATCGGGTCTTAAGACCATTTGCATGCACTAAGGTAACCAGATTACCGAAGCCACTGTCTTTACTATTGGCTGAGTACTTAACCACACCATCTGCTGTTGCAATGACACTCACCCCTTTTTTAGCGCGATAATCGATGCCGCCATGCAGGTGTTTTTTGCCCGTAATAGGGTGCTTACGGCGACCATACTGACTTGTTAAGCCCCTATACTCGGCCACCGCTGGGCCACTTGGCACCATATCAAGCATCAATGATTTGCCGAGCGAACTTAACTGGACATTCTTAACCCGCTCTTCTAGTGCAAGCTCTGAATCGGCATCAGGCCTTTCACCGACCAATTCTTCCAAGCCTTGAAGTGCCTGATCAAGAAAAGCCAACTGAGAACTGGCCACTTCAAGCTCTTGTTTTATCGTTGTTTTTTCCGATAACAGCGCTTCATAATCATGACGCGCTAAAATCAAGCCTTCGTTGTAGGCCTGAACACTCGCCTCATGACGTGCTTCTATCTCATTGGCAGCATAACTTAACCACCAAATTGAGATACCACCCACTGTCCAAATGGTTAGAAAGAGTGCTATCAGCACCCAAACAAACTTTCGGACAAACTGCTTAAAGGAATAGTGTCGAGCACCCTGCACATCACTAATGGTGATGGTAAAGTAATTCCTCATTTAACTGACCAAGTCAGTTGAAACAAGTATTTACAGTGCTGCAACAACCGCATCACCCATATCACTACAG
>JAADDM010000078.1 GCA_013153955.1 Gammaproteobacteria bacterium
CCAGGTGTAATCCACTCACTCACTCACTCACTCACTCTGCTCACTCTGCTCACTCTGCTCACTCTGCAACTCAACTACTCTCTAAGACGCACTGACGAATACTCTGCATGACTGAGAAAGCTTATTAAGGTGATGAAGATGTCAAAGAGAATCAGTGGTCAAACAAGTCTTCGCCCTGCTTCCGAAACGTTTGGCGCACTTCCCTGGTCTCTGTTCAGTATAAGAAAGAAAGCCGGCCAGTGATTTCATGTCAAGGTTCCGACTGATCATGGCCGTATGTTGGCTGTACTCGCCTGCCGTGGTGAGTCCGCTCCACATTTAACATCTAGCGAATGTCAGGGTCAATATTAATTCATTGTATTCAAAAACAATTGAGAATAGCTGACTGCTAGCGAAAATGCCTCTCCGGAGCAATACTGGAATTGGTTTATTTCTGACGAGGGGAGTAAATGCAAAAAGTAATTAAATGCAAAAGCAGACTAAATGCCAAGTAACGAATGCATTTCAAGACAATAACGCTTCGCACCTTTGTGGAACAAGACTGGATTGAATTGATGCATTTGTTTCAGAAAGAGAAGAGCCTGTTTCAAACTCAACCAGGTATAACAGAAGGAAACATAGCAAAGAGCAGACGATTTGTATACATACCTAGTTTTATTGGTGTTAAAGCGACGAACACATCACATTATTAATGTATAAATTCTCTAAAATAGTATCTTATGTTTCTGTGACATCACCTCCAGGAGCTTGGTCAGAATGTTGTCAATATCGACCACAGATAAAACGCCTACTGGTTACCGATACGATTCTATCACAATACGACAAATGTGCTCGTTCTTAGTCCGGACCAGACCAATGTTTATTCTATTGAGCACACAAAACAGTTAACTAACTGACACCCTTCTGACACAGACACTTCCATATTTGGACACGATGCGATCGCATCACCGGCTTGGGCCGTCTAGAGCAGACATACTACAAAGCACCGAACACGTATAGCACATGTGTGGATGGCGGACTGTCCAGAAAAATGTCGTAACCACTCAAGCGACGTTCACCTGTTGACAGACGTGAGTTTTCTAAGGACACACAACGTTTAGGCCGCTTCAACCCGGTCCATTACCATTTCCCGTGAAAACGGTAAGCAAACAAACCACAGCTTTCTCTTGATTGAATAATAAAATCATTACGATGGTATGCAAGCACCAAACGAAAGATAAGATGACATTGAGACATGGCACCTGGTAAAAAAGCAAACATTTGAACTGGTTTGGTTGGTTTCAACTTATTGTTGGCGAGAATTGGAGAAGACGTTTATTTAAACTCAAATTCCAGTAAAACAAACACCATTTTCTACGCAGACAGCGTTACTTAGAGCTGCTGCTTTCACATACCAATAAATGTCAGGTTGATTTTAACGATTTGGAATACAACCATGTTATCCGTGTATCAGAGCCTCGATTCCGTGCTAGTGACGACATAGAATCTTAGCGGGAAGGGTCGACACGTGAACCAGGACAACAACGCCGATGACGAAGGACAACGACAGCGGACCACTTTACGTCCAACGCGACACGATGGAATAGCCGTCTAACACCAGGACAAGACAACACTTAACAGAGGACGACAACAACTTCATAACTGCGCAACGTCGACACTCGAACGGACTGGATCGAAATAATTACCATTTGGACAATGTGGCCAGCCGTCTGTTGACGTTCAACCAGAGCAAGACGGATGGACAGATGTCGAACTGAGGGGACAGAATTATGGATACTGCATCAACAGCAGAACGAGACCTACATCGTCGTCAGCAAGCAAGTCAACAAACCATGGCCGTATTTGATGATCAGCCTCTATACAGGTCAGCCGGGGCTGGTGGACCTAATGTGTGAGGTGTTGTGTAGAAATGGCCAGCTCGCACCTTCCGATGCAGCTGTTAAGTATTGATTGCACAGCGGGCGTGTTTGGGCAGAAAGAACCGATGTCCGATTGGAAATATTTGAAATCTTGACTTCGCGGAGAAACATCAAAGCTTTCTTTGGTGAATTTCTGTCGAATATTTGCCACTAGATACTGTTTTGTAGGCATTTTGTTCCTGGCAACAGTTCTAGCTTTCTGACTCGTATCTTTATATAAATCCCATTTCTCTGACGTGTCAACTGTTCACATTGGTTTATTGGACAAACGCAGATATGGCAATACAGCAGAACCACAATGTGTAGACCATCACTTGAGAGTGTGGAAGGTAATCTGACGGGGAGAGACCGACACCCGACTACGCACGCACACACGCATACACTCGCACACACGCACCGTACTCTTCAACTCAGCAGCCAGGTAGAAGGAGACGTGTTCACTAGTGTACACCTTTGGGGGTCTCCCCTAATCCTGGTCTGATGGTCGCATCAGGTCCACTGGCTGCCAGAGGAAGCCAATACTGAGAAATCAGACCGGTGCGAGTTCGTCAACTTCAAAGTCTGCCAGGACGTTTTGTCGGTCAGACGGGACGAAGGTCTATCACAACTTGGATCTGTTCTGGCAGTGCGAGAACATCAAAGGGGCGTGACTTTCGAGAGACGTCGGAATGGTCGACGCCTGGAGCAGAATCCGACTTCCGCCTTCTCCAGTCCGGAGACGCAGCGAATTGGCTGAAATCCAAGCTTGTGTCCAAATTCCGTCTCGGTTCGGTCGGTGCCAGTCAGCCATGGCTTGCTTGCCGGGAAATCACTCCACGGATTGACTCGTGGGCGGGCATCGCACGCGTACGATGACTCAGCCGATCCAGAAGAGCCAAGTTCGAAGTTTGACCGATCGCCATAGTTTCCGGCGTCGGCATTTTCCAACTTCCGGCACTGGAACTTTGCCCGTTGGCGAAGCCGTGGAAGTGAAGGTTCTCCGAAGACGGACCGATCCCGTCCTGATGATGGTCGGAAGCAAAACATCGGGCGCCCGGTCGACCGGGGCGCCATCAGTAATCCATGTTGTGGAGGGACAGATTGGTGCGCATAGAGTTTGTCCTCAGGAGCGAGTCTCGCTTCAGCGAGGCCTCGCGCACCGTCAGCGACTTGTAGCTGTCCTTATGCTTCAGCGAGCCCGAGCTGTAATACTGATTGTGATTGGCCAACGGAATCAGGTCGATGCTGCTCTGATTGGGCGGGCTGACGTCTGTCGGCGTGACGTACTCGTTCTTGAAGCCGTCCGCCGCCTGGTGCAGCCTCTGCAGCGTGTTGTACTTGTCCTGGTCCTTGGTCTCCTGCTGCTGGCGCTGGCAGTAGAGGAAGATGCCGACGCAGACGACGCCGCCGAGGATGAAGCCGACGATGCCGACGATGACCAAGTGGTACATGCAGAAGCACTCCCGACACGACATGTGTACGGCCGGCACGCTCTGGATCGGAACCTCCTGGACCGATGCCGTCTGGACGCTGATCTTCATGTCCGTGTCGCCGTGTGCTGCCGCCTGGAGGCCAATCTCTGAAATGTGGAAGGCGCATGCGTTTATGCGGGACGAAGAAAACACCTCCGTTTAGACACGGTTCAACGCGTCTGTTTCTGTACAACGGAAACACGCCTGTTTATGCACAACCACGCACGTGTGTTCAAATAGAAGACAACACGTTCGTTTAAAGGCGATTGAATGCATGTGTTTATATACAAAAAACACGCGTGCTCAGATAACTCATAAATCTGTCCGTCCGCCCGCCCGCCCGTCCGTCCGTCCGTCCGTCCGTCCGTCCGTCCGTCCGTCCGTCCGTCCGTCCGTCCGTCCGTCCGTCCGTTCCTTCCTTCCTTCCTTCCTTCCTTCCTTCCTTCTTTTATTTATTTATTTATCTACGTGCGTACCTCTACCATTCATTTCACTTTATGCACCAAAATTACTATAAATATGTTTTTAAATCACCTACATTTTCTAGATTCATATTGTGCCTAATATTTATATAGACTGTCATATATATATGTATATATTAATTTGTGAATGTTAATCCTGAGTTGGTTGGGGATGAAATACTGACGTGAAAATAATGATCTAAGACGTAATCGAGTTTTGCTGAAAGTCTGCCGTGTCGAACTTGATTTTATGACCAATCTAGTGGAATAATACATTTGTGTTTGCTGCATTACATTCATCTGCATATCATTCAGACACAGGTGCAATTTGCTTTATGAATTGAATTCTCCATAATTTATTTCACTGCGTGACTTCTGTTTTATTCCTTTCCTTAGAAGCAAACAGAAAAGCAACTAAAGCAAAACACAGAGCAAGGCGTGATGTCACAGAGATGTCCTGATCATTTATGACACACAGCAAAAGAGCTGATGTTGCTTAATCTGTGTTTATAAAAAATATGATTATTTCATTTCTCAAGCTTGTTTGCTGGTTCTCCGATAAACGTGATGAATTCTAACTGTATGCATATTCAATATTCAAACGCATTACACCATAAAATGGTTGATGCATAAACCAATACTGCGTTAGTTCAGTTTAGCTGGGAAAAAATCAAGATATTTTCCTGACTAAATACTCGAATGGTACAGTTAAGGAAATTGTTGTGTCTAGTCATGATCATATTTTATTACTAAGTTTCGCCTGAGCAGTGTGTACTGACAAAAGAATCAGTATTTAATACAAGCCCCAGTCTCCTGGTAGGTTACCATTTAAATTATAAACTGATTTA
>JAADDM010000053.1 GCA_013153955.1 Gammaproteobacteria bacterium
CTGTCGCGCAAATTGACTGGAATAAGCTCGCCCATGTCAGCTCAAGAAGCCAAGAATTTTTATGCTGGAAAGTCGGCCAGTTTTTCTATGGCGCGCACAGAGCCTTAGATGATGTTCAAGCTCTCTGCCAACTTCTGTCCGTCTCAATTTCAGATGAACAGCAACCTGCTTTAGGTTACTTACTTAAAGCCGTTCGCCAAAGCAAATCCTTAATTAAAGCAACTGGCGCGCCCTTTGAAGTAAAAGATGACTTACGTAACCGAGGCTATCGCTGGAATGCCACGGCCAAAGTTTGGCAAAAACTAATTGATGATGCTCAATTACAAGAGGATATCGCTTGGCTAATTGACCACAAAACACCCAACCCAACCATTACAAAACTCAAAGCCACCGATAGTTTCTCAATACGAGCAAAATAGGCTTCAATGGCATGCTTAATCGTTATATTTAATCTCAAAACAGATTGTTAAAATCAAAGTAACCAGGCCTGGTTACTTTGTCCTCAATCAACATCTAAGCCATTTCAACTCTATTTAACGTCCATTAAAGGCCGTTTCAACGGTGTTTAAAGCCATTCAAAACGCGCTTTTAGAAGCATTGATACTTAGGACTTGGGTTCTAGCAACCTCTCGTTATATAATATCGCTGGTTTTCTCATTTATTGGCAAAGCTAGATTTAAGATTTTGTTTCATGATTTTTTACAAGTAAGCGTTAGGAGTTGCATAGATGGGTTCAAATGACACGACTTATACAGGTCAATTAAAGCGTTGGAATGATTCAAAGGGATTTGGATTTATTGGTTCAGAAGACGAAGATAGAGATATTTTTATTCACATTTCTGAGCTTAAGCATATGACACGTCGCCCTTCAATTGGCGATACCATTACGTACCAAATCCAAGTTCAAGACGATGGAAAAAATAGAGCAGTCAATGCCAATATTGATGGGGTTAAAAAACACCCATCACAAAACGCAGGTCTAATGGGTAATACACCCGTAATGATTGGCCTAGCGATTGTGGTTATCGCTGTAATTGGGTATTTTGCACTTTAAACTACCCAGCTTAACCGGTTAACATTCTCTAATGTCTGCACGGTAAAGCGACTCAAATCCTCATCAATCTCTGTTTTCAGTTAGATTGATGGGGATTTTTTTTGCCTATGCCTTTACCAAACCCTATTTTTAACCTCTGTATGCCGCTCGATTGAATATTTTATACACTTGTTTTACCCTCCGCTTTACCCCCCTCTTTACGGCACAGTAAATACTTCAGAAATCCCTCGGCCTCGTACATCTGAAGCCGCAGAAACCTGCCCAGCCTGCTTAAGAATCAACTGAACGTCCCCCATATAGTTGTTCTTTTTAAGTTGATACCCCATCAAACTCAACTCATCCTTAACCGCATCAGACAACTCAGGGTTATAGGCAATAAGATTTTTAGGCAGGAGCTGGTGATGCACTCTAGGTGCATCCACTGCTTGCTGTGCGGTCATGCCCTCTTCAACCACATTCACCAGTGCTTGAAAAACAGAAGTGATAATGGTTGATCCACCAGGCGTACCCACCACCATCTCAATTTCACCGTCTTTTAACACCAAGGTAGGCGACATAGAGGAGAGCATCCGCTTTTCGGGCGAAATTTCATTGGCCTTGCCCCCCACCACACCAAAGACATTTGCCACCCCTGGCTTGGTACTAAAATCATCCATCTCATCATTCATTAAAAAGCCCGCCCCCGAAATCACCACACCGCTGCCAAACGGCATATTCAAAGTATAGGTGTTAGAGACCGCGTTGCCTGCCGAGTCTATAATGGAAAAATGAGTGGTTTCAGGGGACTCTATTTTACCGGGCTGCATCGATTCAGACTCCGTAATCGCCTCTAACGAAACCGATTGGCTACGTTTAAGAAGATAGTCATCCGAGATGAGCACTTCTATCGGCACCCTGACAAAATCTGAATCGCCTAAATAAAAAGCTCTGTCTGCATAGACCCGTTTTTCAAGCTCGGCATAAAAATGTGCCTTTACCGCACGCTCAGGCAGGCCTGTCTGTTTGGCTTTTTGCAGTGCAGACTCTAATGCTGGCTGTAACAACGCTTTCATCTTTAACAACTGAACAATGGCAATACCACCAGAACTCGGTGGTGGCGCAGAGACAATTTGACGCCCTAACCACTCGCCAACTATCGGATCACGCCAAATGGCTTGATAGTCTGCCAAATCTTGCAGGGTGATAAGCCCATCATGGGCCTGCATCTCATCCACTAGCAGTGTCGCAGTTTTGCCTTGGTAAAAGTCTTTCTCTCCCTGTAAAGCAATTCGCTTTAGGGTCTTGGCTAACGCTGTCTGCTTAAATAATGTGCCCGCTTTCAGGCCTGAAAAATGGGCGTTGAAGTTAAGTTCAACTGGCGATTTATTCGCAATCCAGTGGCGATACCACTCAGCAGTTTTTTGAAGGTGTTCAGAGACAATAAAGCCCTGCTCGGCATAGGTTATCGCAGGCTGTAATAAGCTTGCCCAAGGTTTTGAGCCAAACTTTTGATGTGCCTCCCAAAACCCTTTTACCGTTCCGGGCACGCCCGAAGCTTGATACCCAACCAAGGAGCGGTAGGGAATCACCTCTCCCTGTTGATCTAAATAAAGATTTTTATAGGCTGCTTTAGGGGCTTTCTCTCGATAATCCAAGAAGGAGGCCGAGGCTGGTTCGCCCGCGCTTGCTGTGTTAAAAAGCGTCATAAAGCCTCCACCCCCTAAGTTACCAGCCTCAGGATAGGTTACCGCGAGTACAAAACCTGCGGCAACCGCAGCATCCACGGCATTGCCCCCCTCTAACAGCACTTGCTTAGCCACCTTTGCACTAAATTCATCAGGCATTGCAATCGCTGCCTGCTGAGGTGCGGGGGAAGTTTCGGCTGAAACAACAGCGCTCCATCCAAATACAAAAAAGGTCGATATAAGGGCTTTATAAATCATCAAAAGGTACTCTATTGGCAGGTAAGTGAGTGGAAGGAATGCTGTTCAAAAAGGCCGCTTCTCGAATATAAACAAACGCAAAAACTACATGGCAAACTACTTTGAAAATTGTATTCTGGGAATAGGTGTATCCAAAGTCGCAGCAATGGCGATAACTAACTCTTTCTCTGTATCTGTTACCACACCATCATATTCAACACAGTGCATTAAGGCTTGTAAAATCTCTACTTTGAGCGGATCAGAACAGAACGAGAGTTTATCGGCGGCTTTCAGGAAAAGCGCTTTGTTCGCATCATTCACCTCAAGCAACGTCAGCGGTTGAACCCCACTTGGTAACTGAATATGCTGCATGCCCTTATTAAAAGCGCGTGAAACCAGGCCTGTTGAGTTTGTTAAGGACTCTGGCGCTACTTTTGCTCCCTGCGTCTCCTCATCATGCCCGTAATAAGCGAGCAGAGACATAATAAGCTGTACTTCAATACTGACCTGGGTAATTTTTCGATACTTAATCCGCTTTGCTTTGGTTAGCCCAAAATAACGATTTAAATAGTGGGTGACTAACTGATACACACTTAATTCATAAATCGTCTGCTGTTGATCCCTGTCCATCACCCATTTTAGGGTGCTCTCAAATTGACGGTATTGGGGTAGAGACATCGATTTAAGTGCCGGCATTGCCACCTCAACTAAAGCCAATCGACTGCCAAGCGTGATGAAAACAACTTCTTTTAATAAATCATTAACGGCATCATCCAAGCCCTTAACAGCATTTTTTTCGGGCTGTTTAAAGGCCTCGCCCTGATAAGCCACTCCCTCTTTTTCCTCTAGCCAAAGTACCGCTAAAATAAAAGCCATTGCAGAGAGAGGCTCATGAATTTTCTCAAATACTTTTTCCACCGAAGCTTGGGTTGATTCTGAAAGTGTTTCTATCGCCACACCTGCCGCCATTAACAACGCCAAAGACTCACTGAGACCTTCTCCGTTCAAACTGCGCCCAGCTTCATCAACTACACGCTCAGGTACGGGCAGCGGAGCAATAAAGTCCCCATTCCACTGAGGGTCTATTTTCTTAATACGTATTTCGATAGGGGGATGAGTCGCAAACAGGAGATTCAAGCGGCTGGTAAATGCCTGACCAAAAAACAGATGGGAAACTTCTGAACTCTCCTCTTTGAAAACTCGAGAGGACTGCGCTGGTGCACCAATCACTTTCAAAGCATCGCCAATGGCCTTTGGATTACGGGTAAACTGAACCGATGAGGCATCTGCCAAAAACTCTCTTTGCCGACTCACCGCTGCCTTAATGACATTGCCAAAAACCACTCCAAACCAGCCCAATAAACGTAAAACTAAGCCGACTAAAATAAGCGCGCCCTGACTTTTACTGTTAGAGCGTGAACTGCTTGAAAAGCTGCTTCGATGGCTTGTGCGGCTTGTTGAGGTTAATAAACGCCCCAAAAGCCCGATAAACTCCACTCCATGTAGCAGCATCATGAGCCTTAGATTCAGACGCATATCACCATTCAAAATATGACTAAACTCATGCCCCACGACCCCTGGCAACTGCGCTCTCGTCAATTTATCAATGGCACCTTGTGTCAGTCCGATGACTGCATCAGAGGGAATTAAGCCTGCCGCAAAAGCATTAATCCCTTTCTCGTTTTTCAGAAGATAGACTTCGGGCACAGGCATACCTG
>JAADDM010000272.1 GCA_013153955.1 Gammaproteobacteria bacterium
GTGAAAGTGTACCACTGCTGCGAGGATATTCACACCGAACGCGATATGCCTTAATGCGATGATTCACGTGATGGCTTATGCATGTTTCCTGAGGCTTAGTTCTAAATTGTCTGCTGATTTTTGGAATCAAAAATAGCCAGTATAAAACCTAGGTATAGATTCCAGCTATAAAACTCAGCTATAAAGCTCTGGCAGAAAGACTTCAGTCAGTAGTAACGGCGCATCTGCTTGTGTAAAGGTTGAGCGTCTAGCATAGCCTTTTGCTTTGGTCGTTCCATCAACAAGGTTTTCGCTTAAATAGGGCCAGTCAGTCAGTGGTTGGCTTGAAAACTCGAAGGGGGTACGTTCAATGCTTTTTTGCTCAAAAAGTACCTCGCCTAAGGGTTTGTCTCCCAATTTTTGTAAGGCCACCCACGGGCTGTCTGGTGTTAAGTGGGGGATGATCGTACGGGCGTAGACCCATTTTTTGTCTGCACACTGCAAAAGCACGCAACGTACCCAGGCCGGTTCGTTTTCTGCAAGCCCTAATGCCGTTGATTCATCCAATAGTGGACGCTCTGTGCGTTCTGACAGCACCACGACTTGCATCTCGGGACATTGCTGGCGGATACGCAGGGTGAGTGAATTTTTGGTGGTTAACCAGGTCTGGATGATTCTGTTTGGCGTAATGCGTTGTATCAAGCGTGCGGGTTTCCAAAAAGAGGGGCGACTTCTGACGGTATGTACTTGCTTGGTTTGGGTCAGGGCTCTAATTTTGGCAAGGCGTGCTTTGGAAGCGTGACGCTCTAATTCACTTTCTATCTCGCGTGCTGTCTCAGGGGGGGTCTTAGGGGTCATGTGGCTTGGCTCATTGTTTGATAGATTGCTTGGTTATTTGTTTGATATATATGGAGTCATCTCTAGGATAAGCCTAGGGATCTATTGGGCCTGTGCAAGCAGTTAGGCATGTTGATAGTCGATTTTTTGACCAATCCAACGTGCTTGCAGGGATTCTATCAGGCCTGGGTGATTGTGAATCAGAATATCCGCCCACTCTTTGGCAATGGGTACCCACTCACTGTCGCGCTTTAAATCCGCAATTCTGAACTGTAAACCACCGGTTTGTTTGGTGCCGAGCACCTCTCCTGGACCGCGTATTTTCAAATCTTCTTCAGCAATGCGAAAGCCATCTGTGGTCTCTCGCATAATATTTAAACGGGCTTTGCCTGTTTGTGAGAGAGGTGATTGGTAGAGTAACACACAGTGGCTTTGCAAATCACCACGGCCTACACGACCGCGCAGTTGGTGCAGTTGAGCAAGCCCCAAACGTTCGGCATTTTCAATAATCATGAGGCTGGCATTGGGGACGTTTACGCCAACTTCAATCACGGTTGTTGCTACCAATAGGTCAAGTTGATGGGCTTTAAAGGCATTCATCACCATGGCTTTTTGATCGCCTTTTAGGCGGCCATGAATCAAACCCACGCGTAAATCTGGCCACTGTTCAGTAAACTGGCTAGCGGTCACTTCAGCTGCTTGTGCGTGTAGCAGCTCCGACTCTTCAATAAGCGGACAGACCCAGTAAGCCTGAATTCCCTGCTCACATTTTGCAACAAGATGCTGCATGACCTCAAAGCGTTTTTCGTTACTGAGTACGGCGGTTTCAATCGGTTTTCGGCCCGGCGGCAGTTCATCAATTACCGACAGATCTAAATCTCCATAGGCAGTCATTGCCAGCGTTCTGGGAATGGGGGTGGCGGTCATAATTAGCTGATGAGTATGTACGTCGTCTAGGTTGTTTTTTTCATGCAGGGCGAGCCGTTGATGTACTCCAAAACGGTGCTGCTCATCAATCACCGCCAGCCCAAGTTTATGAAAGACCACCGCATCTTGAAAGAGCGCGTGTGTACCAATAATGACCTGCGCCTCACCGCTTTCAATCTGCGCCATCATTCCTCGTTTTTCAGCCACTTTCATGCGACCATTTAAAAAAGCCACGGGGATGTTGAGCGGTGCTAACCACTCGGTAAATGCCTGAAGATGCTGCTCTGCCAGAATTTCTGTGGGGGCCATTATGGCGACTTGATAACCCGCCTTTGCAGCTTGAATGGCCGCCAGTGCAGCGAGCACGGTTTTACCTGAACCCACATCCCCTTGCACCAAACGCTGCATGGGGTGCGGTTGGGTCAAGTCCTGCTGAATCTCTTGCCACACTCGTTGTTGTGCGTGGGTGAGGGTAAAAGGCAAGTTGCCCAGTAAGTCATCTGTGGCGGTACTAACCTTAAATGCAGGGGCGTGTCTGGCCTGTTCTTGTGCACGCATCTGTTGCATAGTGGCTTGTTGATTAATCAACTCTTCAATAATCAGGCGCTGTTGTGCAGGGTGACAAAACTGCTTTATCTGTTGCAAGTTATCCGTGGGTTGAGGTTCATGTAGCGTTAGCAGGGCTTCATTCAACAACGGCAGTTGCAGTTGAAACAGTAACCCCTCGGGCAGTAGCTCCTCTAAAGGGGCTTGTTTAAGCAGCACAATCGCCTGTTTAACCAGTTTTAAAATAGAGATTTGGCCTAAGCCATCGGTGGTGGGATAGATGGGGGTTAGGCTATCGTCCAGCGCAGGAGGCGCATCGGGGTTAATAAATTCATAGGTCGGGTGCACCATCTCTAACCCCGTTGGACCTGAGCGTACTTCGCCAAAAACACGCAAGGTTTTACCCCGGGTAAACTGTTGTGCTTGGCGCTGATGAAAGTGGAAAAAGCGTAAGGTCAGCATCTCGCCACTGGCCGATTGCATCTTAACTAAGAGACTATTACGGCGACCACGGGTGAGTGTTTGGGCAAAAACTTCACCCTCTAAGAGGGCCTCAGAGCCAACGATGACCTGTTCAAAGTCGATTAAACGGGTTTTATCTTGATAGCGTAAAGGCAGGTGGAACAGCAAATCCTGAACGACAAAAAGCCCCAATTTATGGAGCTTTTCGGCCTGTTTAGGCCCAACGCCTTTTAAAGCGGTGACTTGCTGTTGTGCCAACATAAACGGTCATCTTTAAGTAAGGGGGAGTAATGGGGGTGCATGGCTTGGTAAGCTGGATAAACGAAGCACTTTGCCAAGTTTATCAAAGTTTGATTGGCTTTGGACAGGTTTGCTGAGATGCTTTGAGTGTATTCAGTTTGTGGCTATAAAGGGGGAGGCTTATGCTGTATGTATCACAGATGTGATTTGTTAAACAAAGCCCTTGGTGGATTTATGGTAGATTAGGGGCGTGGAGTGGCTAGTCACTAACTGGCCCTCGGTGTTCGTAATAGAGTGTAAAGAGTGAGCGACAAGATGACCATGCAAGCCCCTTTTAAAGGCGACAATCCGGATAATGAAATGGATAACCAGCGGGACAATCAAACAGGCAGCCGCCTAAACGATAACGCCCCTAACATTGCCATTATTGGGGCAGGGCCAGCAGGCCTGATGGCGGCTGAGGTGTTGGCGGATGCGGGTTATCCTGCGGTGGTCTATGAGGCGATGCCTTCGGCGGCGAGAAAGTTTTTACAGGCGGGACGAGGCGGCTTGAATTTGACGCATGATGATGTCCCCGACGCGTTTGAAAGCCACTATTTTGAAGCCTCAGCGCATCTGAAGCCCGCTTTAGCAGGGTTCTCTCCAACGGATATGCGAGATTGGGCGGCAAAACTGGGTTTTGAGACCTTTGTGGGATCATCAGGCAAGGTCTATCCAATGGATAAAAAAGCCGCACCACTGCTGCGTAAGTGGTTACAGCAGTTAAAGCAAAAGGGCACACTCTTTAAGATGAAGCACCGCTGGCAGGGCTGGCAAGAAACGGTTCGGCCAAAAAGTGTGTCACAAGACTCTGCCACACCTTTAATCTGGGCGTTTGAGACCCCCGAGGGCATGCACACGGAGTCATTCGATTATGTGATTTTGGCGCTAGGTGGTGCTTCGTGGCCGCATTTGGGTTCAACAGGACGTTGGTTGAAGACGTTGCAGCAAAAGCAGGTTGAGGTTGTGCCTTTTGAGCCTAGTAATATGGGGTTTGAGGTAGTGTGGAGTGCCGTATTTAAAGATAAGTTTGCAGGCACTCCGCTTAAAAATGTTCAGATTAGCCTAATCGATGTTAACGGGTCTAAACAGACTCAGTTGGGCGAACTGATGGTCACCGAGCAGGGGGTTGAGGGCAGTCTTATCTATACCTTTTCAAGTCATATTAGAGAGCAATTAAAGCAAAACAGCCCTTTTACCCTTCATTTAGACCTTTTTCCCCACCGTAGCTTAATGCAGTTAACTGAGCAACTCAGTGCGCATCAGCAAAAACAGGGGGCGTCTGGTCAAGCAGGTAACCGAGAGAAACAAGGTAAGAAAACTAAGCAAAGTGTGGCTTCATTCTGGAAGCGTATCGGCTTACAGGGGGTTAAAGCGTCATTATTGCGTGAGGTCTTGACCAAGTCCGAGTTAATTCAGCCAGGCCTGGTTGCTCAGACGCTCAAAAAATATCCTCTGACCCTCGTAGCACCCAGTCCGATTGAGCAGGCGATTAGCAGTGCGGGGGGCGTCGCGTTTAGCAGTGTCGATGAGCAGCTGATGCTCAAGGCACTTCCGCAGGTTTTTTGTGCTGGTGAAATGCTTGATTGGGAAGCCCC
>JAADDM010000083.1 GCA_013153955.1 Gammaproteobacteria bacterium
GCACCCACTCAAAACAAAGGCTAACAACAATGAAATCCCACCAGCTCCTAGGGATCGGTACTTAAAAAAACTCATCTTTTACTCCTTGCCTCTACTCACTCAATACTCTGCGAAATATTAAGCGCATTTAAGTTAAGTATTATTATTTAGATACTGCATCATGCCGTCTGCTGCCGAAATGGCTTTTGAGTTCATCTCATAGGTTCTCTGCGCCTCAATCATACCGATTAGCTCTTCAACGGTATTAACATTGGAGGACTCTAAAGCTCCTTGCATAACGCCACCCGCTTCTGCAGTTTGGGGGTTATTTATATTGGGTGTTCCACTGGCAGTAGTCTCGGTATAAAAGTTATGACCGATAGACTCCAAACCCGCCGGATTAATAAAGGTGGATAGCTCAAGCTGCCCTACCTGATTTTGAGTAATATTACCGGGCTGCGTTACATAGATCGCGCCATCTCGGCTAATTGATATTTCTGTCACATCCTGTGGAATATTAATCGTGGGTTCAAGCAGATAGCCTGAAGAGGTCACAATGTCCCCATTCTGATTCACTTGAAATGAGCCATCACGTGTATACATCAGATTGCCTTCCTGATCCAACACCTGAAAGAATCCTTTGCCCTCAATCGCAATATCTAGCTGATTGTCCGTCACCATCAAGTTACCTTGAGTATGAATTTTTTGAACTCCAATCGCTTTAACCCCCGTTCCTAGCTGCAAGCCAGACGGTAAGGTATTAGACTCGTCCTGTGAAGCTTGCGCGCCCGGCTGGCGAACATTTTGATACAACAAGTCATCAAACTCTGCTCGACCGGTTTTAAAGGCAAAGGTGTTAGCATTTGCAAGGTTGTTAGAGATAGTGGCTAAGCGGAACTGCTGGGCCTCTAACCCCGTTTTTGCAACATAAAGTGCTCTATTCATCGTGCCTCTCCTTTACCCTTATTTAAGTGACAACAACGAGTCAGATTTTTGTGCATGACTTTTCGTTGTGTTCATCATTTTTATCTGAAGCTCATATTTTCTCGATAACTCAATCATATTGACGAGGGCTTCAGCCGTATTGACATTGCTACTCTCTAGTGCGCCGCTCACGACCATTACACTCTCTTGTACCAAAGGACCTGCGCCTTCTTTCAGCTTGGTAAAGCCATTCAGGTCTTTTTGTAAATCAACGGCATCTATCTTGACCAATCGCAGCCGATCTAGCACCACCAGTTGATTACTTGGCGATTCTGCTGGCACGATAGAAATAGTGCCATCATCACCAAAAGTCACGGTTTTGAAGGGTGGAATACTGATAGGAACCCCCGTTGCATTCAGCATCGGGTTCCCTTTAACATCAACTAAATCACCATTTTCCAACACCTGCATACTGGCAGACCTAACAAAGGCCTCCTCTCCGCTAGGGGACTGAATACCAAAAAAACCATCCTCTTTGGTCACAACATCTAACTCACGCCCGGTCACCTTGATCGCCCCGGCAGAGAAGTCCGTTGCAGGCCTTTCATCCATAGAGTACGTTCGAGTAGAGAGCCCAGGGCCTTCCATATGCTGAGCCCTGAAGATATTAAAATCTTGCTTAAAGCCATCAGTGTTTGCATTGGCCAAGTTATTCGCATTATTTGCCTGCGAAAGCATGGCTTCTTTTGCACCACTCATCGCGATATACAGCATACGATCCATAAGGGCTTACTCCACTCGGTAACATTAGGGGTTAGTTTAAAAAATGAGGTAAGACTCGTTAGACTTACCTTTAAAATAGAAACTCTATTATGATTGGGTCTAACGCCCGAATGAGTTCCCTTGTGTGTTCACATTTTTTAAAAGTGTTAGCATTTTGACATGCCTTATCTTCTTATAATGGATAGAGCAGAGAGCGTGCCACTTTTTGTAAAATCAAAACTAAAGATTCTAGAAAACGGCCGATAAGCTTATTTGGAGGGGAATTGCCACATGGCAAAAAAAAGCCGACAAAGATTGCCGGCAAGACCAGAAATAAAGACCTGATTAAAGGTTTAAAATAGTTTGGGTTAAAGTTTGTGATGTTGAAAGCACTTGAGCAGATGCCTGATACGTTCTCTGGGTCTGGATCATATTAACCAACTCTCCAGCCACATCTACGTTTGAATACTCTAGTGACCCCGCTCTAACCGAACCAAATCCGTTTGATTGTGGCGACCCCAACTGTACCGTTCCGGATGCAAAAGATTCGGCATAAGTCTGTCCACCTAACTTCTCCATCGCATTCTTATCGGCAAAGTTAGCAACCCCTAGGCGCGCAACAGGGATAGAACGCCCATTAGAATAACGCGCTTCAATCGTACCATCTAACCCCGTGCTCAGCCCAACCAAGTCACCAATCTTAAAGCCGTTCTGTGACACGCCTCGTAAATTATAAGACCCTGAAAACTGCGACATCTCTTTAAAATTAATCTGCACACTGACACTCGTGCCATCAGAAGATCCCAAAGGATCAGATGCCCCGGTTAACGGCTCATCAATAATGAAACTCATATTTGAACTTGAGCCTGAAGTTGACCAGTTTGCCTCAGGCAAGGGATTGTTATCATCATCACGACCTGTGGCCGCTAGAGAGTTATCTGGAGATCGCACATCAATCAAGTTTCCTTGCGTATCAAATCTAAGCTCATAGATCGCCCCTGCAACTGGGTTACCGCCCGATAATAAGACCGCTCCCGTTACGGGATCCGCTTGATGTCCACTGGTAATCCAAACACCCGTCTCAGCATCATAATCTTCCATGGTTACCTGAGCAATCCAACTGGTATATTTCACATCCGTTCCAGATCCAGAAACATAGGATCCATCCGTAATATACGTACCATCTGGATTCTGTCCTATATCAGAAGCGATATTGACCACATCACGTTTATAAAAATTCGTGGTCATTCTATGCTCACCACCCAAGGAATCGTGTATCACCTTATTCGTTGAGAAGTCTGGAAAACCGTTATAGGGGCCTGCATTTTTAGGATCGATCAATGCCTGTAAATTCGCAGTCGTCCCCAGAGAATTCGTTAGACCATTCGCATCGGTTGGATCGGTATTATTCCCCTCCTGACCATCTAAGTTAATATCAAACTTCATCTCATCGGTTGCACGAGGTTCGCGGTTTAAAGCATCTAAATCAATCGCTCCCAAGGTTGTTTCAAACACTGGGATAGCTTCCGTAGAAAGCGCCTCATTCAGAGTATAACCCTGCACTCGATTCCCTTCCTGACTAGTTAAGTAACCATCTTTATCCAATTTAAAAGAGCCATTTCGAGTATAGACATTATCATACTTACCCGTCTGATCTTCTAGGACAAAAAACCCCTCTCCATCAATCGCCATATCCAAATCTCGAGCCGTTCCATTGATCGTCCCCTGACTGAAATTTTGCGTCACTGCAGAGACTCGCACACCACTTCCTGCTGAGTTTTGAGAGCCAGAAAAAAGATCTGCAAACTCCGCTCGACCGCCCTTAAACCCGACTGATTGTGCGTTGGCGAGGTTGTTTGAAATAACACCCAGCCCGGTTGACGCTGCGTTAATCCCACTTAATGCATTTAAATCGTACGATACACCCATGACACTTCTCCTTGTCCATTTAACAAACTTAATCCGATAAGCTTGCTTTAAATATCTTTTCTATAAGGGACCTATTAAGCCCTTATAGCTAAATAAATCTGTTCTTTAATCCACTTTTCAGGCATGATTAGCCGCTGATTTCTCTAACAGTTTCCATTGGCACTTTTTCACCGGTTGCCAAGGTAATGGTCATTGATCCATCTACATTAATACCGACCGCATCAACTCTTGAGGCAACAATCGTATCAATCGATGCTAAATCGCCATTGGCATTCGTGCCAAAAGCGGTTAATGAGTAGACTCCATCACCACGAGGAATATCTGAATTATCAAGCCCGTTCCAATCGACCTGCTTTTCACCCGCCAGCAAATCGGCTACGCTTAACTCTTTCACTACGCCATTTTCATCACTAATGACAACCGTTACATCGGTCAAAGCTTCCGTAGCATTTAAAGTAAAGTGAGAGACCGTATCTTGCGTATGCGAGAAATCTTCGCCCGTTACCTGAACATTCTTACCAATCAAGGACGCACCCTGCATCGTCTGCATACTTTGAAAACTTGCGGTCATCGCAAGCATCGAATCATTCATTTTATTGGTTGCTTCCAACTGACTCATCTGAGTTAAATCCGTTACAAAAGCGGTTGCATCCATCGGCTCAGAAGGGTCTTGATTTTGTAATTGAGTCGCCAGCAACATCAAAAAATCTGCTTGCCCTAAGTCATTGTCAGGGGACGCATAACTTGAACTTGAAGTTTGCTGCATCGCTTCAATATAATCTGTATTACTGGTGGTAACTCCAGGAATTAAATCTGCCATTTTCGTTCTCCTTTACCTATTTACCAAGCTGGATAGTGCGTAATAAAAGCTGTTTAGAGGTATTCATTACCTCAATATTTGTCTCATACGATCGAGAAGCTGACATCATATTTGCCATCTCTTCCACGACATTAACATTGGGTCTAAAAATATAACCCTCTCCATTTGCCATAGGATGCGTAGGGTTGTATTCCATTTTTAAAGGCG
>JAADDM010000216.1 GCA_013153955.1 Gammaproteobacteria bacterium
CAGGCCTGGTTGTTTTAAATATTGCCGCTTTTATCGGCAAAAATCATGAGAAAAGGGCTTGATTGAAAAACAGATGAGCGCAGGATGCTTTTAAAACGACTGACTAAAATATCCAGACACAAAAAAACCAGCATTGAAGCTGGCTTTTTTTGAATCTAACTCATTAATATTTATAACGTAAAAACACCTACCAGGCTTTAACAATATCTCCTACCTGAACAATTCCTTTTTTGGCCGTTAATTCTGCCACTGCAAACTTAGGCATAATGCGCTTAATTTTTAAAAATGCACCCGGTAACTCATTCGAGCCTAAATCAATACCGTTATACCGAATCGGCCTTCCTGTTTTGTGATAAACCGCCAAATCATCCCCTACCTTTGCCCCTGAAGCGGAGTTTAGATAGATGACATACTGCCCACCCCTCACATCTATAACCTGGCTCTCAAAGGGTTTACAGTGCAAGAAATCCAGCGTGTTATTCACTTGCTGATCCAGCAGCGCATGAAAAGCCATCCCTGTATTTGTGCTAAAAAAGGCATTGGTGCCAAATGGCTTGTTTCGCCCTACCGTCACCTCCCCCTTTACATCAAACCCACCACGATGTTGGTGAACCACACGCTTTTTCATTAGATCAACCATGTACCAATCCACCTCTAAAAAACGGCTATCAGGCTTCACTTCTAAATTATAAAAGCGCTTTGCGCCATTCAAATAGCCATTATCACTATGTAATGAGAGGGATCGTATAACCGATAGCAACAGATACTGCGCTCCTGTTGAATCTCGAACACCGTCAAGCACTTCTGGAGAGAGATTAGGCGCGACCATCACATTTGGCCGTAATTCAACGGGCGCTTTCAGTAACGTAAAGTTCTGATAACCTTTATCATTAATTCGACGTTCAAGCTCCTGTTGGTAACCTAGTAATAAATTAGAGATATCCCTAGCTTCGCCAGGATGCGCCATAACCACTGGCGCTACCGCTAACCTCGCCTGATATTCATTGCCAGTTAGACTTGTACAAACACCCCGCTCTTCTGTTAAACAAACATTAAGGGTCACTTCATAATTAAGAGACCCCTCTTTTGTTTGACCATACATATCCTCGGCACTCTCCAATCCCTCTTTAAGTACCTTAAAGCTTTTCACCTTACTCGCAGAGATAAAACGCGCACTATCTAAAGTCATTTGATACTGCTCAACTGACTGGTCCGTGTGCACACTCACATTACTTTTAAGGCTTGCCAATTTTAAAGCATCACGAATGGCCATCTTACGAGCAAACTCTTGTTCAACGCCCTCTGTGGAAGCCGAGCCCTTTACATCAACACAGATATTGCCCACCGGCTTAGGCGCCACAGTCTTCAGCATTCGCTGTGGCTCAGACCTTTGAATCTCATTTGATTCACAACTTGCAGAATCCCCCATACAAAAAAGATCATCAAAGCCTGCCTGGCAATTTAAGCTCAGCAGCAAAAAACTTAAACCAACAATATGCTTTATAAATGCCATTAAATGACTTCCTAACCCGGTTAATTAACTAAACTTTATGTACTCAAATAGTTAAGAGACAAGCTCTTAACTTATTCAACATCTTTAATTCTTGCCACAATCGCTTCTGCCAATTCATCAGAATGCCATTTTGAGATGAAGGCATTAGCCCCTACTTTCTCAGTCAGGGTATCATTAAAACCACCACTTAAAGAGGAGTTCAATATGACAAATAGATCCTTTAATCGGTCATCTTTACGAATACTTGAGGTTAAGGTATAGCCATCCATCTCTGGCATCTCAATATCAGAAATTACCATTAAGACGCGATCGCTAACTTTAGCTGAAGTGCCCGCCTCCTCTTCGTCAGCCCATTTTTTCAAGAAATCTAGAGCGAGCTTACCGTTATTGACAATTTTATTGTCAATGCCCATCTTATCTAACACACCCTTAAGCTGACGCCTTGCCACCATGGAGTCGTCTGCACCCAGAACAAAATAACCATGCCCTTTGGTTGTCTCCGTATTTCGAGAAATATACTCTTCTGACATATTCTCTTTAGTGACACCAGATACTTCCACAAGCACCTTTTCAACATCAACAATTTCTACAATTTGATTTTGCGCTCTGGTTATTCCCGTTAAATAATTAACACTCTGCAATGAATCTGGTGGCGCTAAGATATCTTCCCAGCGTAGGTGAACAATGCGATCAACATCTTCTACTAGAAACCCTTGTATTGAGCTATTGAACTCCGTCACAATCGTTAAACTTTTAGAGTAGGCATCTGGAGCGATTGGCTCTAAATCTAATGCCTTGGCCAAATCAATCATCGGCATAGTTTTGCCACGGATATCAGCAACCCCTACAACTCTTGAATCGGACTTAGGTACAGGAGAGATTTCTGGCGTACGAATCACCTCTCTTACTTTAAATACATTAATACCAAATAACTGCTTACCCCTAATAGTAAACAGCAACAACTCCATGCGATTCATTCCCGCTAAAGAAGTTCTTTGATCGACCCCTGTTAAAAAGCTAGACATTTTAAAGCCACCCTACTTATTTGTATTTTTTAATATTTTTGTCAATCTTAAGCTAATTAAGGTGCTTATTCACCCTTTTAACTCACCTTATTAAACAACAAATCAAAGCCATCAATCCATCCTGCATATAAACTCAGAACGGAGTTGCTTAAATCCGCTTTAACTCATGTTAGTATTGCCCTATGAATATATTTATACTGCAACATCTAACCATAATACTCATGCTTGTATTTAGCTTATCTGCAGAGGCAACTAATCAGCCAGCGCCAGCAACATTACAATCGTTAGATGAAATTCATAATCTAGTTATGGAACACATCAAGCAAAAAGTTGACCAACAAATTATTGACCCAAAAATTTCTATTCGAAAACTGAATACTCAGCTTCACCTCCAAAACTGTAAGACCCCCCTTACTCTCAAAGATAGAAACCCAAATAATTATACCGGGCGGATGACCATTACCGTTCACTGCGGCAACCCCTTCTGGAGAGTCTTTGTACCCGCCCTTGTTGATGGAAAAAAATATGTCGTGGTAAGCACTAAAGGTATTCTAAAAGGTGCCGTTATAAAAAGTGAACATATAAAGAGAGTCCTATTCCCTTATAAGAAAGTGCCCAGAGGGAGCATTGTAAACCTACAGACAGCAGTAGGCATGCGAACAAAAAAGAACATTCATGCAAATAAAATAATAAAAATCAAAGACCTACAACCTCCATACTGGGTTTTTAAAAACCAAGCCGTGAGCATAACGACCTATATTGGTAGTATTAAGGTAGAAACAAAAGGGATCGCTTTAAAAAGTGGCGTTGAGCAACAACAAATACCTGTCAGAAACTCGTCATCTAAAAAAGTGATAAAAGGCATAGTCATTGCTCCGAACCATATATTAATTCCTTAAACATAGGAATTAATTCACTTTTCGGCTAAAGCTTTCAGAAAAGCTGCCGTTAATTAAAGTAGAATCAAAAGAAAATACTGTTAAAATAAACAGTAAATAGGTGTGAGGCCGTCAAATGGACATTAAAAATTTAAACCCCAATATAGCGTCAAACCGCGCTACCGAGGCGCTAAAGCCCTCAGGTAAAGGTGCTTCTGATAGCTCCGTAACAACATCATCCCCTGGCACGGATAAGGTTACACTTACCCAGGCATCGGCTCAAGTAAGCAGCCTTGAAAAAATTGCGCGCAGTGTTGATGTTGATAATTCAGCAAGAATTGCAGAGCTAAAAGCAGCGATTGCGGATGGTTCTTATCAAGTCGACTCAGAACGAGTTGCTGATAAGCTCATGCAAACAGAAGCGATGTTCGCTCGCTTCTAAAACAGATAACAATACTGAGATAAAATGAATCAACCTTCTGCTAACCCGCTAAATGATCGCATACCCTCACTAATTGCGCATCTTATAGTGTGTTTGCAGGATTTCCTCTCTATCTTAGAACAAGAATCAAACATGCTCAAATCTGGCCAACCGGAACGTATCACCGAGATACTTGAGCAGAAACAGATACACTCAGATGCTATTTCAGCAGCAACCAAAACACTTCAAAGCACACTTTCTACAGAGAACTCTAGCATTGAAGCACTTCTCTCTAAAGAGACAAACTATCCAGAACTCAATAGCCAAATAGAGAGCTTTATTACCCTCTCTGAGAAGTGTCAGGATTTAAATTTAGCCAACGGCATGACCATCAAAATGCTTAGTACAATCAACCAGCACGCACTAGATATTATTTCAGGAAAACCCACCTCAAACGTAAAGCTGTACGGTTCTAGCGGTACAACTGAAAATTCAAACAATCCTCAGAATACACTTGGAAAAGCTTAGAAAGCACCCCTGCAAGCTCAGTACGATAAGTTAGCCCCCTCTCTATTACCAACATCAGTGCTTTACTTTCATGCGTAAAGCAACAAACTGGCGCGCTAACTGCTTTATTCATTTCATAATAAATTAATGCTTTCAGCAAATCAAAATGCGCCTTATACTAAGCCAAGCTCCTTATTAAGAACTTGGCTGTCGCCAATTTGCTCAACCTAATCACCAGAGAGAACCCTAATGCGCCAAGACCAACGATCCTTT
>JAADDM010000048.1 GCA_013153955.1 Gammaproteobacteria bacterium
CTCTCACTTTATCTTTTTTGAGCATGTTGATTATTTCCGCTAAGATTCTAGGAAACCTCTGCTGCCCCTTTGTCGTGTCAAATGGAGTTTTGATTATACGAACCTCGCCCTTGGGGCTTGGCACTTTGTTTATATAAGCCAAGTAAAAATCCTCGCTTGAAGAGCCTGGCGCTTTGCTTTTCACCAGCTCTTCTAATTTTTTAAGCTCTTCATATAACCCCTTGTCTTCGATTTTGCTATTTTGAGCAATTTCTGTCAAAACTCCGCTCATAGATTCAATGTCGCGGATGTCGTTGTTTTCTTTAAGCTTTAAATACGCATACGGACGTGTCGCTGCATTAATAAACCCTAGCTCGGCTTGATAGCCTGCTTTATTTAAAAGCCTTGTGAGGCCATATGCAGCTAGGGCAGAAAGAGGGAAGCCGTCCAGGTTTAGGCCTTTTAGTTCAATAACCATGAGACCTCCTAGTCCTCACTTGCCCTTTGGTCCGCAAGCCTGAGGACCGCCTCTAAAAAGGCCAAGCCCCAGGGGCCATACTCGTCTTGCAGTTCGACAAACCGATGTCCCCACTTGGCGTCAAAACGGTATAGACCATGGTCTGCTTTTGCAACGGTGCCGTCGCTCAGCCTAAATTTCAGGTTTGGGTCTTCATTCACGGGCGGCTTGGGAAACGGTCGCGCCCGGCCGTGGTGGGTGCCTATTAAGTGCAGAGCTGTTTTAGACCCTTTTCCCGCGTTCATATAAGCGGCTGCCGCCTGCAATTCGTGCCGTTGGCCTTCTGGGTAGCCCGCAAGTTTTCGGAGTTCTGCTATTGCTTTTGGTCCTAGATTGGTGCCGCTTTTGGCTAGTGGTGGCGTCGCTTGAGTTGGAGCAGTTAATAAAAGCCAAGCTTGCATTCTAGGATCAAGCTTCCCTTCATCATGGCGTTTCGCGGCAAACTCAAGCGCACATTGAATGCAGTGTGGCAGGTCTAGGAGGTTGGCGAACTTTTTAACAATGTCTAACACTTCGGTTTGGTGCTCCTTTAAACCAATAGGTTTTTTCCCGCCAATTGATAACTCGTCAGCTTTCCAGCGCAGCACAACGCCGGTATAGCTGGGATGAAACAGTACTTGCAACCTTTCATCAAGGTTATTTAAAGCGCCATTTATAGCCAAGGACCAAGATTGTTCCATCTTGCCTTGCAACCACTTAAGGAAGCTTCGCAGGTACTCTTTGCCTAAGGCTTTCGCAGCCTCAATTTGCTCTTCAAGGCTACCCGTAAATTCAAAGTCATCAAATGAAGCAATTTGTAATAAGGCGAACTTGCTATTTAACGCATTTTTAATCTTGGCGATTAGCTCCAGGTCTTCGGCATCTAGGGCTGCAAAGTAATTGGCAAGCCCAATTTCGTCGGTGTTTTGTGCATTTGGTCTACCGAATATTCCACGCCATATACTTTGAGCTTTGCTCTTTATAGAACGTTCGGATAGGTCGTAGCGCTCCCGCAATAAATTAGAAATCGTCTCGCAAATGTTTTCGTTTAACAGGTCTTTGACGACTTCCGGGTGAAGCCGCAGCATGTGTGGAGGCCTTCCTTCGGTAGGCCTTGCTTCACCAACATCTTTGACGGGTTTGGTCGTTTGGGGGTTCCAACCGAATTCGTCGAGTCCGCCGTAGCTGGAGGGCAAGATCAATACGTCGCCCGGGTTTATCTCGTCAGGAAAGATGACCTCAATTTTTCTTTTCTCCCCAGGGTTGTACCTAAAAACAACTCGCTCGTTGGCATTGCGTCTTCTTCTTTGTTCTATGTAAGGTTCGGTTTCTAGGTCTGAGAGCGTCTCGGCTGCTTGATTCCGTAAGAAAGCTTTAGCAGCCCACAAGGGCACTTCTAAAGTTTCATAAACATGAGGTGGCAGTAGAAGGTCGTCAATGGCGGCGTCATTTGCCGCGTGAAGAATCTCGGCGGCGTCGGCTCGCCACACGAGTGAAACCTCTGGGCTGCGGGCTTCCAGCCCGTGAAGGATGCTTTCAGGTTCCAATTGAGGGATTACGGGGTCTGTGGTCGCGAACAATTTGAGAATTTCGTAGCTGTATTCAGGCGGTTCTGGGCTATGCCCCCAAGTCTTAGGTTTGCTGCGTTTTTTTGCCTTTATTAGCTCTGAAATACTCATGTCGAGTTTGCCATTCTTGGCTTGGCTTTGCAGCCATTCCCATGCGGCGTCGAGCTCCTCTTGGGTGTAGGGGTGGGGGCTGTCTTTTTGACTCTTAATTATTGTTCCCTTTGCACCACTCTCGCCATGGCGTGCGAGACGGCCTAGCCGTTGGAAAAGCGCTATTAGTGGTGCGACCTCCGTCACCAAGCCGGTAAAGCTTAAATCCGCCCCGACCTCCAAGGTCTGAGTGCTTACCACAAAGTGGACTTCGCCACTGTCTAGACGCCTTTGCAGATCGTCTTTTAGTAAGCGATCCCTATCAAAAGGGCGTATACGGCCGGTAAGCAAAAGGACATTTTTATCTTTGGCGCGTTTTAGAAGGGTCTCGAAAACTTTCCTGGCTTTGTCGATTCTATTGGTAAAGATAACTACGGGCCCAGCCGTTTCTTTATGGAGTTTGATCGCTTCGGTCGCGAGCTCTCGTACTGCCGCCGTGGTGTTTTTGACCTCTTTAAGCGTTATGCATTTGGGGCTCGACCAAAGCTTACGAAGTCTCTCTTCGGCTTGGTCTTCGGCACTAATTTGAAACATGGATGTGACACGTATGGTCTCAGGGGTAGCGGTAAGAGCTACTACATTAATAGGGGGTCTCTTGAGCCGCTGAGTGTTTTGAGAGCCTTCTTCGGCAAGCGTTGCCAGTAGATGCAAAAAGGGTCTTTCTAAGTGGGCTTCATCAAGAAGAAATATTGTGTCGACTCCAAGCAGTCCCGCTTCTACTGGCCAGGCGTAAGGGGAAAGCCCATAGCCGCGAAACAGCAAACGGCTGCCGACTTGGTCGATCGTGGAGAGCACAATAGTAGGTTGTGCGGGATTTTTGATGGGATGGTGCGGAATATGCAATCCTCCGCGTAGTTTTACGACATCTAGTGGTTTGCCTTCGCCTCCAAGCGCGGCGAGCCTCTGAGCGAGGTCGTGCAATGGGTCTTTTGGATCTTTAATTGCTTTTTCTAGCCGCGCTTTGATTTGTTGGGAACGACTTTCTGCTTGGTCAACAACCAAGCGACGGTTAACGACGTATACAATTCGCCGCGGCGCTTTGTTTGAGAAGGCGGCGTGGAAAAGGGCTATGTCTATCGTGGCGGTCTTGCCGCTCCCGGTGGGCAGCGTTATCGCCCCCGGCCAGCTATTTGTGACAATTACCTGCTTTAATAGGCGCTTTTGCCAAGGGTATGGCTTGTTTTGGTAGAGTTCTTGGAAATAGGTCTCAAAGAAGTTTAAAACTTTATTAGGCTTCATTTGACTTCCTCCGGTAAAGGTGCAAAGAAGCCCAAGCCAAAGTATTTGCCGCGTCCAAGAAGCACAGGCCCAGGAATAGGTTTTTCAAATTCTAAAACCATATGCGTGATAAGGCCTTTCCATCTGGATGTAAGTAAAAAGTCTTTTGATGCAGGGACTCCTTTAAGTGGCGAGTAGGGCACCGCGCGGTAAGAAACTGCACGGGGCAAATTGGCGTTTTTAAGCATTAGCTCAACGATGCTCGCTTCGTCTTGCAAGCGCCTAGGGTGACGTTCCCAGATTACCGGCGTTATAGTGGCCCAACGCCTGCTTTTTTGGGTCCAGCGATAGGGGGAGAGAGATTTTTGATTGCCTGCGGGTGGCAATAGTTGAACTTCCCAGGGGCCGAACTTTAGTTTCTTGGCCCTTGGGTCATTAGTTAATTGCCAAAGAGTGGCTGCTAGCTCGCTGCGTTTATGAAGATATTTTTGGGGCAGCAAAAAGGCTATGCCTAGTACATTCCCATCGGCCCATTTGCTTCCCACAAAAGCTAGGGGTGCGATAGCGACATGCAAGGGGTCATCGGTAGATTTGGGGGATGGATGTCCGTGAATCCAGGTGAAGTTCTCCTCGCTAGTTCCTAAAGCTGATAGCGCGCTTGCGATCAGTTTACTTCTTAATTTCTCTACAAAGACAGACCAAAATTCGATGGGTATCGAAGGTTCAATGGCGATTCGTAGCTCGGGGAGCAGGTTAAACGCAGGTTCATAGTTTGGTAGGTTTTCGATATGAATATACGGCCAGTACCTGGTGGGTATTGTTCGAATTTGTGGCGTATACCTATGTCGTCTTTCAAGGTCATTTAAAAAACCTGGGTAGAAGACCCGAACCGGAATTATGGAAGGGTGATAGCTTTCAACATCTATTGGGAAGTAGTTGGGAGTGGGGCCCACTTCGACTAACTCAAGCACTACCGGGTTTCGGCTAGAGCCAAATCTAGAGACTCTAGATAAGAGTTTTTTGAAGGTTTCAAGCTCGCCTTTATTCAATTTAAGTTCATTTTCAAAGAAAAAGTACACCTCAGGGGCACCTTTTATTGTGGTTGTAGTCCATGTTTTGGCATTATATGGCCTTATTTTTTTATAACGCCGCCTTGATTTTTTGTTATAATATGGAACGAATTCATTTGCGGGAACAAAGCTAT
>JAADDM010000230.1 GCA_013153955.1 Gammaproteobacteria bacterium
AACTGGAGCATCGAAAAAACTGAAATGTGGCTCGCCCCTAACCTAGGGTACGATCCAGAAGATTTTGCAACCTAGTTTTAGATTATGGGTGCTTAATATAAGTTTTAACCAAGATATTCCTAGTGCGGTTTCACACCGCTTTTAAAACAGCTAGGCCTGTCCATCTCCTTACGAGCCGTCACTGTTTCGGCTCACCTCTCTTTTTAAATATAAACATTACCGTTTCCTTAATAAATCCTACTTATCCCGCTAACAAAAACGCTGTTTTGACTCACCTGCTAAAAGCCCTCAGAATGCAGGGATATTTTTAATGCTCAAGGCTGGCTTTTATAATGGATGTGTTTGTTTGGAACCCCTGGTTTGGGGGCTTTATGATGGGGCTATTTATCATTCTGCATTTTTGGATGATTGGCAAGCCAGCAGGCTGCTCAACTGGGTACGGTAATATTTGTGGCATCGTCTGCAAAAAAATATCTTACTTTCACCAAGGCGAGTACAGCGAAAAGAACAATCCCAAGCTTTGGCTGTTAGTCGGAATTCCCATTGGGGGATTTTTAGCGGCGGCGACCTCGGGTACCCCTTGGCAGTTGAGTTTTGACATGGGCATGTACAACGATATTCTGCCACAAAGTTTTGCAGCCAAGGGCATCTGGCTTATTTTTGGGGGTATTTTATTAGGCTTTGGGGCTAGACTGGCTGGTGCATGCACAACAGGCCATGCGCTCGTCGGTGGGGCGATGATGAACCCTCCCAGCTTATTGGCCGCAGCCATCTTTTTTAGCAGTGCCATCATCACCACACAACTTCTCTTCTTGTAGCCCTTTATGAACCCCATCAAACAGACCGAAAAACCATCATCAAATTCTAAAATGGATTATGCACCCGAGTACCAACCTGAGTCGCATCGCCACCCCCTGTTTAAAAGTATTTGGTTAACAGCCCTCTCTTTCAGTTATGCCTATCGCGCCAATATACTTTCGCTAATACTCGGCATTCTATTCGGTTTTTTGCTCAGCAGAACTGGGGCAACTACCTTTGATTTTCACGCAAAGCTATTTCTATTTGAAAACCTGCAACTGCTCATCGTCATCGGCACCTCAATGGTCACAACCTCTATTGGGCTGGTGCTGCTTAAACGCTACCATGTCAACTCACTGGTCACTGGCACAGAAGTAGACTTTGTTAAAAAGCCTTATCAAAAAGGCCTAATTGGCGGGTCAGTGCTGTTTGGTATCGGCTGGGCGATGACCGCTTCTTGCCCTGGTACGATTGCGGCAATGATGGGTGAGGGAAAAATTAGCGGCCTATTTGTCATTTCCGGCCTCCTACTTGGTACGATGGCCTATGGTGTCCTTCAAGCCTTTATCAGCCATGAAGCACGCCATAGTGAAAAATCTAAAGAATAATCTTTCGTAAGCCTTTTTACGACACTCCGCTTTAGCCTAGCTTATAAGCGTCCAAAATTCGGCATAAATAGTTGAATAGACTATCAATTCTGGCCAATTTCATTATAATACCTTCTTTTCAAATTCTTAGCGTCGCCTCACTTCTACTTAACTTTGGTTGAGTGATCTGAATTGTCGTAAGAACCACTCGTAAAATAGAGAGCTATTAATGACAACTCAACACATTCGCAATATCGCAATTATTGCCCACGTTGATCACGGTAAAACAACCCTGGTAGACCAACTTTTAAAACAGTCTGGAACTTTAGACATCCGTAAAGATACGGGTGAGCGCCTAATGGATTCTAACGACCTTGAAAAAGAGCGTGGAATTACGATCCTATCTAAAAACACGGCTGTTAAGTGGAATGATTACCGTATCAACATCGTAGATACTCCTGGCCACGCCGATTTTGGTGGGGAAGTTGAGCGTATTCTATCTATGGTAGATTCGGTATTACTGTTAGTTGACGCAGTTGAAGGCCCTATGCCTCAAACACGTTTTGTAACAGAGAAGGCACTAAAGCAGGGTCTTAAGCCAATCGTTGTGATCAACAAGATTGACCGTCCAGGCGCACGTCCTGACTGGGTACTAGATCAGACTTTCGATCTTTTTGACCGTCTTGGTGCGAATGATGAGCAGATGGATTTTGAAGTCCTTTATGCATCAGGTCTTAACGGTTTCTCTGGTTATGATGAAGACGTACGTGAAGGCGACATGGAGCCTATCTTCCAAACAATCGTTGATAAAGTATCTCCGCCTGACGTTGACTTGGGTGGCCCTTTCCAAATTCAGTGTATCTCACTAGATTATGACACCTATAAAGGCGTTATCGGAACAGGACGTATCAAGCGTGGTTCTGTTCAGACAGGGATGCAGGTTCGTATCGTTGATGCTGAAGGTAATATCCGTAACGGTAAGATGGGTGAGCTATTTGGTTACCACGGTCTTGAGCGTATCTCTATTGATGAAGCACATGCGGGTGACATCATCGCATTTGCAGGATTTGATCCACTACACATCTCTGAAACGATTTGTGATCCTAGTCATCCTGAAGCGCTACCAGCCCTTACGATTGATGAGCCAACTGTGAGCATGACGTTCCAGGTGAACAACTCTCCTTTCGTAGGTAAAGAGGGTAAGTTACTCACTTCTCGTCAGATTCGTGAGCGTCTAGACAAAGAGCTTCTAACAAACGTTGCGCTACGTGTTGAAGATACTGAAGATGCGAACAAGTTCCGTGTTTCAGGTCGTGGTGAACTTCACCTTTCAGTCTTGATTGAAACCATGCGTCGTGAAGGATTTGAGATGGGTATCTCTCGTCCAGAAGTTATCTTCCGTGAAGTAGATGGCGTAACACACGAGCCTTATGAGAACCTTACGGTTGATGTTCCTGAAGAGTCGCAAGGCGCTATCATGGAAAAGCTAGGTGAGCGTAAAGCTGAAATGCAAGATATGATTCCTGATGGTCACGGTCGTGTACGTATCGATTTCATCATCCCTTCACGTGGATTGATTGGTTTCCGTACTGAGTTCATGACAGCAACACAGGGTAATGGTCTTATCTTCTCTAGCTTCTCTCACTATGCTGAGAAGTTTGCAGGAACATTAGGCGAGCGTAACAACGGTGTTCTAGTCTCTATCGGTCAAGGTAAAGCCTTAGCATTCGGTCTATTCGGTCTTCAGGAACGTGGACGTTTATACGTGGGTCACGGTGAAGAGATTTATGAAGGAATGATTGTCGGCCTTCATAGTCGTAAGAATGACTTAGCTGTTAACCCGTTAAAAGGTAAGCAGTTAACGAACATGCGTGCATCGGGTACAGATGAAGCATTGACTTTGACACCACCAATTCGCTTCTCTCTTGAGCAAGCACTTGAGTTTATCGATGAAGATGAACTCGTTGAAGTCACGCCTGAAAGCATTCGTATCCGTAAGAAGCTTCTTACTGAAAACGAGCGTAAGCAAGCATCACGTAAGAAAAAGTAATTTAACCCTTACTTTTTTCAAAAGAGCCGATCAAGTACACTCAGTGACTTGATCGGTTTTTTTATGCCTAAAATCTATACCTCTGATAAAATCACTCAAACTGTTCACGCTTTATCATAAGGATAATAAAATGCCGCTGACCTCCCTTCTCTACCCGCCTATCGAGCCCTACACTCAGCACTGTTTGCAAGTAGACAGCACCCACAGCCTGCACATTGAAGAGTGTGGTAACCCACAAGGCATTCCGGTGATTTTTGTCCATGGCGGACCGGGCAGCGGTTACAGCGCGATTCATCGGCAATTTTTTAACCCCGCTGAATTTCGTATTATTCTGTTTGATCAAAGGGGCTGCGGACAATCCAAACCCCATGCCAGCTTAACCAATAATACGACGGCGCATCTAATCGAAGATATGGACAAAATTCGACGCCACCTTAATATTGACAAATGGGTACTATTTGGCGGCTCTTGGGGCTCGACACTCTCCTTGCTTTACGCACAAAGCTTTCCTGAACGGGTCTACGCGATGGTTCTAAGAGGTATTTTCTTGTGCCGAAAACAAGATGTAGACTGGTTTTATCAATCGGGGGCCGATCGGTTCTTCCCTGAATACTGGGCAGATTTTATCGCTCCTGTAGCGCCTGAAAACCGCCATAACTTAATCGGGGCGTACCATCAGCTACTCACCAGTCACAATGAAATAGAGCGAATGAGAGCCGCAGAAGCATGGTCGGTCTGGGAGGGAAGAACCTCCAACTTAAAAACCGACCCTAATGTGGTTAACCACTTTGGCGATCCATTTCACGCTTTGGCAATGGCCAGAATTGAGTGCCATTACTTCCATCATCAGGCCTTTATTGAAGAGAACCAAATTCTGGAAAATTGTGAGGTCATCAACGCCATCCCAACCACGATTGTGCACGGTCGGTATGATATGGTCTGCCCCATCAACCAAGCCTTTGACCTACATGAACAGCTACCCAATGCACAGTTAATCATCAACTCACACGCAGGTCACTCGGCGATGGAGCTTGAAAATGCACGCGCCTTAGTCGCCGCAACCGACCTGTTAACAGAAACGTTGGTGATCGCATGATCTGTCTCATTCAAAGAGTTACACACGCTCAAGTCGTTGTAGACAGCCAACTCATTGGAAAGATTCAGACCGGACTGGTTGT
>JAADDM010000112.1 GCA_013153955.1 Gammaproteobacteria bacterium
CCGTCGCTGGGAGATCATGGATGATGAAAGCCCTGAGTTTGAATCGCCAGAAAGACATATCCTAAAGAGTTATGCAGATGACCGTAAGCTTGGTTTAGAAGTAGGCGAATTCCTAGAAGAGGAAGTAGAGTCTATCAAGTTTGGTAGAATCACCGCTCAAATTGCCAAGCAAGTTATCATGCAGAAGGTGCGTCACGCTGAGCGCCAAAAAGTTGCTGATGCTTTCCAAGATCAAGTCGGCCAAATCGTACTTGGCACTGTTAAGCGTGTTGACCGTCGTGGCATTGTTTTAGACCTTGGTGAAAATAGTGAAGCTATTATCCCTCGCGATCAAATGATCCCACGCGAAATGGCTCGTACAGGTGACCGCATGCGTGGCATCTTACTCGAAATTGATGAAGAAGGTCGTGGCGGTCCTCGCATGATCGTTTCACGTGTTGACGAAGAATTCTTAGTAGAACTTGTTAAGCTTGAAGTACCAGAGATTGGCCAAGACCTTATCGACATCATGGGCGCAGCTCGTGACCCGGGTTCACGCTCTAAGATTGCAGTTCGTGCCAATGTGCCAAACCTTGACCCAGTTGGTGCTTGTGTTGGCATGCGTGGCTCACGTATCCAAACAGTAACTAACGAAATGAACAACGAGCGTGTTGATATTATCCCTTGGGATGACGATATCGCTCGCTTCGTCATTAATGCAATGCAACCTGCTGAAGTATTGTCTATCGTTATTGATGAAGATAAGAAAAGCATGGACATTGGCGTTGACGAAGAAATGCTTGCCCAAGCAATTGGTAAAGGCGGTCAAAATGTACGCCTAGCTAGCCAACTAACAGGCTGGACACTCAATGTAATGAGTGAGCAAGAAGCAGAAAATAAAACACGTAGCGAACAAGGCATGCTAGTTGCCCTATTTGCAGACAAACTAGAAGTTGACGAAGAAGTTGCAAGCATCTTAGTTGAAGAAGGATTTGCAAGCTTAGATGAAGTCGCCTACGTTCCAGCTGAAGAGTTCTTAAAGATTGAAGAGTTTGATGAAGAAATTGTTGAAGAGTTAAGAAGTCGTGCTCGTAACGCCTTACTTGCACTTGCAATTACAGGTGAAGGTGGAAAACCTGCACAAGACCTCCTTGAAATGAGAGGCATGAACAATGCACTTGCTCAACTACTTGCAAGTAAAGGCATCTGTACAATGGAAGACCTTGCAGAACAAGCAACCGACGAGTTACTAGATATCGACGGTATTGAAGATGAAGAACAAGCAGCAAAACTGATCATGATTGCACGTGAGCCATGGTTTGCCGAAGCTAAAGCAGAATCTGATGATAAATCAGAAAAAGCTTCAAATGTGTAAGCCAACAGGAGATAAATTAAATGTCAGATACAAGTATAAAACAACTCGCCGAATTGATCGGAGCTCCTGTAGAAACACTACTGCAGCAATTACAAGATGCAGGAATGAAAGTTTCAGGTGCTGATGACACAATCACAGACAAACAGAAGCTCGCATTATTAGAGCATATCCGCACAGGTGCTAGCGCTAATACAACCGCTAAAAAATCCTCTGGGAAAATATCTCTAAAGAGACGCTCTACCAGCGAAATTGATGTATCAAATTCTCATGGTAAAAGCAGTGTTTCAATTGAGGTAAGACGCAAAAAGAACTTTAGTCGCCCTGCCCCTGTTGCTACAACAACTGATACTACGAGCATTGAAGAGCTAGAAGCTTCTGCCAATCGTTCTGAGGAACTTGCAGAACAACTTTCTAACGAAAGAAAAGCTCGCGAAGAGGCTATGGACAGATCTAAAGCTGAGCGCAAACAAGCAAGTGACAAAAAGGCTACTGCAAAATCTGAGAAAGAAGCAGAAATCACTGCTGATGACGCGATTGAAACCAAAAGCTCAGCAGAACCAGAAAAAGTTGAAGTAGCTGAAGTCGAGCCCAAAGCAGAAACAGCCCCAAAAGCTGAAGTTAAAACTGAAATTAAAGCTGAAGCCGAAACAAAAGTTGAAGAAGCTACAGCCGCAGAGCCTGAGAAAGTAGAAGAAAAAGCTGAAGCCGCTGTAGATGCAAAGCCTGAACCTCCTGTTGAGGAAAAAGCTCCAGAGCCTGTTAAACCATTAACGCCTAAAGAAATGCGTGAAGCTTTAGCAAATAAAGCTCGAGCAGAAGCCGCATCTATGTTTAAGAGACGTGCATCGCCTCCTAAGCGCAAACCTGCTCCTGCGCCGGTTAAAAAGGCCACTCCTGCAGCAACAACAGCGCCTGCATCTCCTAACGCGAATGCGAACAAAGGCAAAAAGAAGCCTTTCCAAGGTCGCGGTGGCGCTCCAGGTCAAGGACAGCTCCATATTAAAAATGGCCAAGGTGGACGTCGTAAGAAAAAAGGCAAACGTTCTAGAAATGTTAAAATAGAGCAATCAACAGAGCATGCTTTCGAGATGCCAACTGAGACAGTTGTGCATACTATTGAAGTCCCTGAAACAATTGTTGTTTCAGAACTTGCTCAAAAACTTAAAGTTAAAGGCGCTGATGTAATCAGAGCTATGATGGGCATGGGCGTAATGGCTACCATCAATCAAGTTGTTGACCAAGATACAGCTATCTTAATTGTTGAAGAAATGGGTCATATAGCAACAGCAGGAAAATCTGAAGAAGAAGTAACATCTTCAGAATCACTGCTAGAAGATGTAAGTGGATACGAGCTTAGCCCTCGTCCTCCTGTTGTTACCATTATGGGTCATGTTGACCATGGTAAAACATCATTGCTTGACTATATTCGTGAAAGCCGTGTTGCATCAGGCGAAGCGGGTGGAATCACTCAGCACATTGGTGCTTACCAAGTTAAAAAAGACAACGGTACGATTGCATTCTTAGACACACCAGGCCACGCGGCATTTTCGCAAATGCGTGAACGTGGTGCTCAAACAACCGATATTGTTATCTTGGTTGTTGCAGCTGATGACGGTGTTATGCCACAAACAGAAGAAGCCATTAAGCACACACGTGCTGCTGGTGTTCCTCTAATTGTTGCAATTAACAAAATAGATAAAGAATCTGCTGACCCTGAAAGAGTAAAAAGTGAATTATCTAAATTTGACGTTATCCCAGAAGACTGGGGTGGTGAAGATGTGTTTGTTAATGTTTCTGCAAAAGAAGGAACAGGCATCGACGACCTGCTGGACGCTATTCTATTAGTTTCTGAAGTATTAGAACTTAAAGCTCGTACTGAAGGACCAGCAAAAGGTTCTGTTATTGAATCTCGCGTAGAGAAAGGAAAAGGCGCCGTTACAACCGTTCTTGTCCAAGAAGGAACACTCAAAAAAGGTGACATCGTTCTTGCAGGTTCTGAATATGGTCGTATTCGCGCCATTATTGATGATATGGGCAAAACAATTACAGAAGCTGGCCCATCAACACCTGTAGAGATTCTTGGTCTTTCTGGCACGCCTGCCTCTGGACAAGATTTACTTGTCATGAAAAACGAGCGTCGCGCACGTGAACTTGCTGAACAGCGCCACGAAAAAGAACGTGAAGGTCGTTTTGCAGCACAACAAGCAGCCAAGCTTGATGCAATGTTTGAGAAAATGCAGAATGCAGATAAATCAACACTATCAGTACTCTTAAAAGCAGATGTAAACGGTTCACTAGAAGCCATCAAAAGTTCACTAACCGCATTATCAACACCTGAGGTTGCAGTACAAATCATCTCATCTGGTGTGGGTGGATTAAGTGAAACTGATATCAGCATGGCACAAGGTGCTGACGCTGTGGTCATCGGCTTTAACGTACGTGCTGATGCTTCTGCAAGACGTCTTGCGGCTGAGTCTGGCACTGAAATTCGTTACTACAGCATCATTTATGAACTAATCGATGATGTTCGTGATGCGATGAGTGGCCTATTGAAACCTGAGCTTCGCGAAGAGCTTATCGGCATCGCTGAAGTTAAAGATGTATTTACAGGCTCTGGCTTTGGAAACATTGCAGGTTGTTTGGTTATTGAAGGCAAGATCAAGAAGAGCGAACCCATTCGCGTACTTCGTAATGATGTTGTTATCTACGAAGGCGTACTTGAATCTCTTCGTCGTCATCAAGATGATGTTAAAGAAGTGGTTATGGGTACAGAGTGTGGTATCGGCGTTAAAAACTACAATGATATTCAACCTGGCGATCAAATCGAAGTATTTACAAGAACTGAAATTGAGCGCAAGCTAAGCAAGTAGATCATTGAGTTAATATACTAATATGCCTTACGATTATTCTAGAACCGATCGCATCGGTGAACAAATCAAGCGAGAGCTTGCCATGCTAATACGCAACGAGATCAAAGATCCGCGCGTTAGCATGGTGAGCATTCTTGATGTCACCGTCACTAAAGATCTATCTCAAGCAAAAGTTTATTTTGATGCGCTTAATCAAGATGAACACGAGGCTTGTGAGAAAGGCCTGAACAGTGCTGCTGGTTTTTTACGCCGCGAACTAGGACGTGCAATTAAGTTACGCAACACACCCTCTCTTAAGTTTATCTATGATGATACAGAGCAACGCGCTAATGATTTATCGCACCTGATTGATAAAGCCGTAAAATCCGATAAGTAGTTGGATTGAG
>JAADDM010000305.1 GCA_013153955.1 Gammaproteobacteria bacterium
CATCCACGTGATCGTATATGGCGATAGAGGCCACCTGTGTGACACCGGGAATATTACCGCCAATCATCAAAATCACCCCAAACTCACCCACCGTGTGGGCAAAGGCTAAGGTGGCTGCTACCAAATAATGGCGCCGAGTCAGGGGAAGCGTCACACTAAAAAATCGATCCACCGGCCCAGCGCCTAGCGTGGCGGCCACCTCTCCCGGACGCTTGCCCAACTGCTCAAACCCGTGCATTAAAGGCTGAATCGCAAACGGCAGAGAGTAGAGCACCGAGCCAATCACCAACCCTGCCATAGAGAAGGTTAAGGGGGCAAAGCCAAACGAAGCCCACAGCTCACCAATCGGGCCACCCGGGCCAATGGTCACGAGAAGGTAAAAGCCTAATACCGTGGGCGGCAGCACGAGCGGCAGTGCAACCATCGCCTCTAAAACAGCTTTTTTCATACCCTCAACCCGCGCCAACCACAGTGCTAGGGGCGTACCAAATACAATCAACAATACCGTGGTGTAAAAGGCGACTTGAAGCGTAATCCATAAAGGTTGAAGATCAATTTCAGGAAAAGTCATCGACTAATGCGCCTCTTTTTTTCAAAACATCAGGCACGCGATTCGGCACAGCAGCGCCTTGAGTTACTAACGCTTGAGCCACTAACGCCTGATTTTCCAAGTCCTCACCAAGGCCTACTTTTGCCGCATTGTTCGCGTCTAATGATAGCGGTACGAGACCATAGCCATAGGCTTGAATACGCGCCCGAGCCGATGGCGAGTGAAAAAAGTCTAGAAAAGCTTGAACTGCTGGACGATTGCGCCCTTTTAAGACCACCGCTTGCTGTGAAATCGGCGTGTACAGTTCAGGGGGAATATCAAACACCTGACCCGAAACAGGTCGCTTGGGGTTTGAAACGTATGATTTAGCCACTAAGCCAATCTGGGCATTGCCCGTCGCCACATATTGATAGGCCTTACCAATATTTTCGCCAATGGCAATCTTATGGGTTGCGCTAAGCGGCTCATAAAGGCCGTAATGGGTAAGCACTTGAACCGCTGCTGCTCCGTAGGGGGCTGTTTTTGGGTTGGCGATTGCGACAAACCGTAACTGCGGACTGCTCACATCAAGTGTTGCCAGTTCAGCGGAGAGCTTATTCGTATCGGTATCAGGCGACCAAGCGACCAGCTTTCCTGTGACATAGGTAAAGCGACTGCCGGGCTCAATCAAGCCTGCTTGCTCTAATCGCTTAGGGCGTTTGGTATCTGCGGAGAAGAATACATCATAGGGTGCCCCTTTGATAATTTGAGCATATAACAGGCCACTGGCACCGTTGGACACAGAGACTTTCAAGCCCGTTTGAGCATTAAACTCCTTAGCCAAGGTCTTCATTGTCGTTAGGAAATTGGCTGCCACGGCAATACGCACAGGCGCTTCTGCCCAACTTAACGGACTGATACAGAGCCCACAAACAACCAGGCCTGGTAGAATCCACTGTTTAATCATTTAACTTCTCTCCAACGCTTTTGAATGCACATCACACATAGCAAACAGACTGCTGTAAACATTCATGGCTGATTAATCTGCCGTGGCTAATAAAATATGGCTCTCTTTAATTAACGCACAACAGCCTGTACCGACTTTCAGCGCCAAGCTCTCCACACTCTGGTTACTGACCATGGCAGACACCATCTGACCACTGCCAATATCCACCGTCACATCACTGTTGACCGCCCCCACTTCAATCGCGGTCACCGTCCCACAAAAGCTGTTTCTGGCACTGGTTTTAAAGCGCCCCTCTAACGCCTCCGTTAGAATCACCCAGCTGGCCTTAACGAGGGCGTAAGCATCCGCACCGACCTCTAACCCCAGTCGCTCTAAGCTATCAGGGGTAACCTGAGCCACCACTTTCATCTCCTTACCCACCGCTAAGACCACTTCGCAATTTACCGAGCCGTTTATCACCTCAGTAACCGTGCCATGAAATACATTACGTGCGCTGGTTTTCATAGAGACCTTTCTCATAATATCTAACTGACTTAATACGCCGGGGGACAAGGCCTCCAAATCACGCATCCAGTGTTGCATCCGCTCACTAAACAGTAGATAGGCCGATAATAACGCCTGACCTTCTGCCGTAAGCACCATTCCTCCGCCCCCTGCACCGCCCTTCTTAGCAACAACCAAAGGTTGATCGGCGACAAGGTTCATCGCCTCAATCGCCTGCCATGCCCCTTTGTAACTCATGCCACATGCCTTAGCCGCAGACGAGAGCGACCCCAGCGCTGCAATTTTATTCAACAACTCAAGCCGCCTTTGACCCGATTGCGACTGCTTTGAGCCCATTAAAAATGTCTGCACCAACCGCTCTGGGTTAACTGCATGCTGTAAATTCGATTCAGGCAAAGTGACTTCCTCTATCCTGTAATGTTAAATAAGTCTCTGAAAATAAAAGAGGAATCCGTCAATTAAATCCATATAACCCTAGGTACATAGCGATAGCTATTTTAAAATGTTTAGGCAAAAAGTCAAGCCGTGCAGAGGTAACAGAGAAGGGAGGGAAATCCTAAAATTGATGGCGATAAACAGATAAAAAATAAAACCGTACATCGACAAACAACACTCTGAAAAAAGCTCATATAATGCTGTTTTATCCCTCTAATCACGCTAGACTAGAGCGAGTTAACCATAAGATTAAACAGGGGTGATTTTAAAATGACAAAAACACTTTATCCACAACGGATGTTAATCGCAGGCACGGCCATCATCCTAGGGCTTCTTTTCGGGCTTTCAGGCTGCAATCAAACAGAAGATGCCAACATTGTCACTTGGCCCGTTGATTCCAACTGTAATCTTCATACAGAAGCCTGTACCGCACAGATGGGAGAAGCTGAAGCCACGCTTAAAATAAGCCCACACCCTCTGCCCATCGCTCGCCCTCTGGGCATTGAAGTGGCGGTTAAACACCTCGAAATTGAGTCGATTGAGCTAGATATATCAGGCATTAATATGTATATGGGCTATAACCGTGTGCCGCTCAGTGCGGATGGCACAAATCGTTATATTGGAACCTCTATGCTGGCATTTTGTACCAGTCAAACCATGCAGTGGCAGATTACCTTAATGATTCATCAAAAGGATGGCACACAGATACAGATTCCGTATCTTTTGGAGACCGTTAATCGTTAAGAGAGACGCTTAACGCCCCTGCTTTAAGGTTAAAGCCGCGGCGACTTCGGGGTGTACAAATTCTGAAACATCGCCCCCCAGTGCGGCGACTTCTCGCACCAAGCTCGATGAGATAAAAGCGTACTGCTCTGAAGGAGTCATAAACATGGTCTCTATCTCAGGTGCAAGCTTTCTGTTCATGGAGGCCAACTGAAATTCGTACTCAAAATCTGAAACGGCGCGTAAGCCTCGCAACAAAACATTACCATTCACTTCATGCACAAAGTCTACCAATAGCGTGTTAAACCCCATCACTTCAACATTTTCAAATTCTGAAAGTACGGTTTTTGCCAGTTGAATGCGCTCCTCTAAACTAAACAAGGATTGCTTATTACGGTTGTCAGCGACAGCAATAATGAGCGTGTCATAAAAGCGCGCAGCACGCTTTATCAAGTCGGCATGACCTGCGGTAATCGGATCAAATGTACCAGGATACACGGCGGTAATAGACATAACGTACCTTATAAAAAATGAAATTAATGGGAAGCTACTCAGACTAAGGCAGCTGAAGATAATTTGAACAGAGCAGTTATCTTACTGCAATCACAGTCATGAAAAAACCCCAATCGTGGGCGTCCTACTTTTGGGGTCACTTGAAAAGTATCACAGGCGTGACCCAAAAAAAATCAACGGATACGTGACATTTTTCTGGGTTTATTCATCCGCCTTAAAATAGAAGAGTCCAAACTTAACATTAGAGGTTTTTTTCTCTCGGTGGCAGACCCAACCATTAGGCAGGGTGGGCCAATCGAGTGTTCGCTCCTGCTCAAGGTATAACCAACTGCAGCTCGTCTCATCCGATTTTGAAAGTACGCCACTTATAAACAACTTATCCACAGCCTGTTGCATCAAACCCTGATTAAACGGTGGATCAACAAATACAATGTCATAAGAAGACGCAACGGGGCGGGCTAGCCACTGCAAACTATCGCCCTGCACCACCTCTCCATGACAGGCCTGCAAGGTGATTAAATTTTGAGAGAGCTGTTTGGCCACAGGGCTAGAGAGCTCTAAAAAGGTGACGGACTTCGCGCCTCGTGACAAGGCTTCAAAGCCGAGCGCACCACTGCCTGAAAATAGATCTAAACAGCGCGCGCCCGGCACGTCAAACTGTAACCAGTTAAAAACGGTTTCTCGTACCCGGTCTGAGGTGGGCCGCAGCCCTTCGGACAGCAGAACTGGCAGTTTTCGGCCTCGCCAATCGCCACCAATAATACGCACCTCACCCATTTCTGAACGCGGGGGTCCCTGCTTTTCTGTAGAACTTAAACGACTAGCCCTGTTTGTTTGATGTAAACCTGTTTTTTGAGTACGATTACGAGTGGGTTTTCGAGCCATTTTAGGGGTCTCGTCTATTCATTTAGGATAAATAAAAAGGCCGTTAGG
>JAADDM010000010.1 GCA_013153955.1 Gammaproteobacteria bacterium
AATACCGCTGATAAAATGTCAGATGAGTTGGATATTGATTGTAATTGGGATGAGGTTTATACAGACCACACTGTAACAACCAGTTCACAGTCTTCAGAAGATTATGCGGGGGCTGAAACTTATACCGCTTCAGAAAAGTCCCTTCACGACCATCTTTACTGGCAGTCTGAAACCTATGCTTGGGATGAGTATGAAGAAATTATCGCCTCTTATATTATCGATAATATTAACGATGAAGGTTATCTCTCCTCTGATTTGGAAGGGTTGCTGGAGTCGATTAATGCAAACGAAGCAGATGTTCCAAAGCTAAAAATTGAAGCGCTAACGGACGTTCTTTCGGTTATTCAACAATTTGAGCCAACAGGCGTAGGCGCTCGCTCTGTTCAAGAGTCTCTTTTATTACAGCTTGCAACCCTTCCAAATGATCCTTTTGTTGTGACTGCTGTACAGCTTGTCACTGACAACTTTGATTGGCTCTCATTCCATGACCATAAAAGAATTAAGAAACTGTATGGCTTAAATGATGATGAGTTGACTCACCTGTTTAGACTTATTCAATCGTTGAACCCAAGGCCAGGGCGTGCTTACGCTAAAACCCAGTCTGAAGTCATTGTCCCTGACCTGAGAATTAAGCGTGCCAAACAGGGATGGTTAGTTGAGCTTAATGCAAACGCATTTCCTCGACTGTCTGTTAATTCAGCTTATGTTGATTTAGCTGCTAAGGTTGATAACAGTGAGCAATCAAAAAAGATTAAAGAGCAGTTGGTTGAAGCAAAGGGGCTTATTAAGAGTATTCATAGTCGAGGCGAAACGCTTCTTCGAGTTGGACGTTTTATTGTTGAGAAACAGAGTGAATTTTTTGAAGAAGGTGAGCAGTCAATGAAGCCGCTTGTTCTGCGTGAGGTTGCTGAATTTTTAGATCTTCATGAATCGACTATCTCTAGAGCAACAAATCAAAAATACATTCAGACGCCTAGAGGCACCTATGAACTTAAATACTTCTTCTCTACAGGCGTCAGTCAGTATGGCAGTGAAGACCAATCTGCAACGGCTATTAAATCTCATATTAAGGGGTTGATTGATAACGAAGACCCTAAAAAGCCATTAAGTGATAACAAGCTAATGGGCTTACTTGAAGAGAAAGAGATTACGGTTGCGCGTAGAACGATTGCCAAATATCGTGAATCACTAAACATCCCCTCCTCTAGTGAACGCAAAAAGCTGAACCAATTCAAGCTATAAATTTGATTGGATTTACCATTGCTTTATAATACGCCACAATAAACCAAAATTTTTAAGTCGAGTTAACAGATATGAACCGTACAAATGTTGAGCAAATACAGGAAGCTTCACAGCAACAGTGGGAGCATCAGGCACAAGTTAAAGAGTATATGTCTGCTGTGAATCCTCCCATGCCTAAAATAGACATTGTGGATTACCCTAGTGCTTTACATAAGGGCGGCGAAACACGCATTATCCCTTTTGATCTTTCCACAACACTTGAAACGGCTTATCCTGCAACCTGCCCTAATTTGCTTGCAAGCTATTTGCATATTTGTGAAGGTGAGACGCTTAAAACGGATGCTCAAGCGACTTCTCAAATGTTCTATATTATCCGTGGCCGTGGTCGAACACAGATGAAGAATGGCACCATTGAATGGAAGGAAGGTGATCTGTTCACCCTGCCTTCTGTTCCGGATGCAATTCATACAGCAACAGAAGATACGGCGATCTACTGGGTACATGATGGCCCTCTTTTAAACTATCTTGGTGTACAACCTTCAGTTCAGAAGTTTGAGCCTGTACTTTATACAAAAGAGCGGTTAACCAAAGAGCTTGATGATATTAGAGAGATTGCAGCGGGCCGTAACCGAACCGGTTTTTTGCTTGCAAACCCTAATTTCCCACTCACCATGACATTAACACACACACTTTGGGCGCTTTATAATGCACTGCCTGCAGGCGTTCAACAAAAAGCACATAGACATAACTCTATTGCATTAGATTTTTGTGTCTCTGCTGGGCCTGACACCTATACCTTAATTGGTAAAGAAGTGGATGAAGACGGCAATATTATCAACCCTTATAAAGCGATGTGGACACCAGGTTCTGCCTTTATTACCCCGCCTGGTTGGTGGCACTCTCATCATAATGATTCCGGTGTAGATGCCATTGTTCTGCCTATTCAAGATGCAGGTCTGATTATGAATATGCAAGTATTAGACTTTCAATTGATTCGATAGATATATAAAAGGCCTGCTCAGTATGCAAAATACAGATTATAGAATTTCCGTCATTGAAGATGACCCCATTCAACTAGAGAGTTTAGTCACAGCCTTAGAGCAACAGGGCTTTAACGTTGACTCTTTTGATAATCGACCTGATGCTGAAGCAAGTTTTGCTGAATCGCTTCCTAACCTAGTGATTTCGGATATTATTCTAGGCTCTGAAGTAGATGGTGGTTTTGATTTGGCCAAACATTTATTAGGCTATAATCAGCCGATTCCGATTATCTTCTTATCTGAAAGACAGTCTGAATTTGACATTTATACAGGCCATGCTCTAGGGGCAATTGATTATCTCCCTAAACCGATTAGCCTAAATGTGCTCATTGTTAAAGTTAAAAATCTATTGCGTATTACAGGTGCCGTTCCAGCAGCCAATCCTGATGATGAGTCTTCTAAAATTCAGCATTTAGAGTTAGTCGCAGATCAATTTAAAGCCTATTGGCATGGTGAAGTTTTAGACTTGACCGCCACTGAGTTTGAAATGCTTAAGCAGTTTGCGATTGCAGGTGAATCGAGTGTTATCTCTTATGATGCCCTCCAGTCATCAACCCAAGGCGTGGTTGAACGCAATACCATCAATACTCATATCTGCCGCATTAGAAATGCTTTTAAGAAAATAACACCTGAATTTAATTACATTCATAATGAGTACGGGCGTGGTTATAGCTGGCAAGAAAAATAGACGCTAATCTTACCCCTGTCTCTCCGCCCTTACTTTAAAAACATCTATTATTAAAAGGGCAACTCATCATGCTCAATCTCAGTCACAGCAATGTTCGCCTCTCTATTCGTACCCGTTTATTTGTTTTGTTACTACTGTTAACGATCCTGCCTTTTTTAGCATATCGTTTTGCGGTGGACCTACACAGGGTGATGCTTAATAACCAAGCCATTGTTCAGCAACAAACCGTTGAAAACCTAGCGCTCATTCTCGAGAATAGAACCGATTTATGGGCGCTTCAGATTCAAACTGGGACGCCTACTCGATTATCACACCTTAACCTGACCAACTCTGTCCTATGGGTTGTGAATGAACGCGGGTTAACGACTTATGTTGTTGGTCAGCTTCCCAAAGAGATTGTTGATAAAGAGGCTGATTTTTTTACTTCAGCAGGTAAAAGTTTAATTAAGACTCTTGCAACCTTTATCCCCTACTCCTTACCTTATCCGTACCCCCAAAGTGAGGTACCTGAACGTAATTTGATTGAGCAATCATTGGCAGGAAAGACCATTCAGCAGTATCGCATGAATTCAGACCATCAACCGATCTCATTAATGTCAGCAACGCCTTTAATCTTACAAGAGAAAATTATTGGTTCAATTGTGCTTGAACAACGTATGGAGACGCTGTTTAGTAAAAGCTTAAATTACTTCTATCGTTTAATTGGAATTGGCGCAGGGATTTTCTTAATTGTGATCATTGGTGCCATTATACATACAGCCTCTTTGTCCAATAGAATCATACGACTAGATGAGGATGTTAAGAAAACATTCAACATTAAAGGTCGCCTAACGGATCTTGTATTTCCAGATCGAATTAACCGTTTTTATCAAGATGAGTTATCAGATTTAAGGCATCATATTTATGAAATGTTGAAACAGTTAGGGGCCTATGAGCGCTATCTAAAGCAACTTCCTAAAACCCTAAGACATGAGTTACATAACCCACTCAATAGGCTCTCTATGGCACTTACACTGCTTGAGAAGGAGACACAGCATACGCAGCTGAGTTACGCGCAGCATGCGGTTGTTCAGCTTAAACAGATCATCGCCTCTCTTTCGGAAGCCACCAGTATTGAGGACAGCCTTCAGTTACAGCAGCCAGAACCCTTCCCTATTGGCTTAATGTTGAATCATTACCTCCAAAACAGCCGTGATTTACATCCTGAATGGAATTTAACCTTTAATAATCAGGTACCTGATACAACCTTGGTGGTGGGGGATGGATTTATGATAGAGCAGCTTATGGATAAGCTTTTAAGTAATGCCAAAGACTTTAGTGATAACAAGTTACCTACGCACGTAGAAGTTTTTCAGGAAGCAAAGCATGTCATTATTTCAGTAGAAAATTCTGGACCTTGGCTGCCGACAGGCCATGAGGAGCAAATTTTTGATGGAATGACCTCCATTCGAAGTTTAAACCAGGATGAACATGCTCATCTTGGCTTGGGGTTGTATATTGTGAAGCTGATTGCGGACTTTCATCAAGGACATGCATCTGCTGAAAATCTTCAGAAGATGCAAGGAAAAGAGATTAAGGGAGTCAGGTTTACTATTGAGTTACCTATACAGGCTTAAAAGGTATCAATAGGG
>JAADDM010000204.1 GCA_013153955.1 Gammaproteobacteria bacterium
TCACAACCGCATTTAAGGGCTTCTTCCAAATTCAATTAATCGAATTTAAGCATTCACTTTATGCAGGTGGCCTATCTATCCCACTTCAAAGAGAGGTTTTTAGTCGAGGCCAGGCGGTCATTGTGCTGTTGTACGACTTAGCATTGGAGCAGGTTGTTCTGGTAGAGCAGTGTCGTGCAGGCGCTGTACGGCATGCACTCTCTGCCAACCAGCCCGAAAGTGCATGGTTGCTTGAACCCGTTGCAGGCATGATTGACCCGGGTGAAACCGCGCACGAGGCAGGCCTTCGAGAGACTCAGGAAGAGACAGGTATAACCATTACAGCACTTGAGTATGTCTGTCAATACTACCCGAGCCCAGGAGGTTGTGATGAGATACTGCATCTCTATGCAGCCAATATTTCATCCCATGACTTAGATAATTTTGGGGGACTCTCTCAAGAAGGGGAGGACATTAGAGTGGTCAAGCTTCCTTTTGAAGAGGCAAAGTCCGGTCTCCTTTCTGCTGAATATAAGGTTGCCAGCACTTATATCGCTTTGCAATGGCTGTTTTACCAAAAATTATCAAACTAGCGCAGTCTTTTAGACCGATTCAAAGCAACAAATAACCCCTAACAATATCATTGTGTTAGCCAGTCCTGTTACAATCACGCATTAAATTTTTATAGAGAAAAAACTATGTTCTGTTTATTTAGAAACTCCCTGATTCACCCGGCGCTAAATTTATACGTCATGTTGTTTAGCGTGTTGTCAGCACTGGGGTGGCTCTACTTCACCTTTATCGAAAAATCACTGGCTTCAAAATTATTCGCAGGAGAGGCTCTGATTGTAGACCTCGTATTTGGACTGCCTTTGGTGCTGATGATGGGGGTTGTAATCTATGCAACGGTCTATTGGACGATTAAGGTTATTTTAATGCTCTTAGTTCCCCAAGCCATTGTTCTGAAATCTGATGCTGAATCTGTACTCACAGAGCAGCTTGATGATGAATACCTTCAAGACTTAGAAGAGACGCATGGTAAGGCATATTGGCATAAAGATGACAGTGATGCCTCTGCCCCGAGTAAGCAAGCAGGCACGCTTGAATCCAACTCCGCTGAAAGCAAGCCTCCACAGCCTAAAGAATAGCGGACAGTCATCCTGAATGAAGCTCCCTCAAAATCTATCCCTGCCACTTGCCTACCGTCTTGAATTCAAGACGTTACTCACCTTAGCTTTTCCAATCTTACTTGCTCAACTGGCGCTCACGGGGTTAGGCGTTGTAGACTCTCTGATGTCAGGGAGAGTGGGTACCAATGATTTAGCGGCTATCGGGCTCGGTACCAGTATCATGCTGCCCATATTCATGTTCTCAACAGGTATTTTACTCGCCATCACTCCATTAATAGCTAAGGCGCACGGGCAGGCCTGTAGCGCGACATCCTCCCAAAATAGACAGTCTGCCAACCACCTAATTACAGACTATCTTTTTCAAGGATTATGGCTCGCCTTGCCGCTTGGACTGTTAAGCCTATGGCTTCTAATGAATCTTGATGGGGTGCTTAACCTGCTCAGCCTAAGCCCGCAGGTCTATCAGCTGACACATGACTATCTATTTTATATCGCCTTCGGGCTACCCGCCATTGCGCTTTACCAAGCCTTACGTTTTTTTTGGGAAGGGCTTGGTACAACACTGCCAACTATGTGGATTAGCTTTTTAGCCCTCTTTCTTAACATTCCACTGAATGCTATTTTTATTTATGGATGGGGGCCCATCGAGGCTTATGGTTCAGCAGGCTGCGGCATTGCAAGTACCCTCGTCATGTGGACGATGCTTCTTTTTGGGGTTCTGTATGTCCTTAAATCCTCCTTAACAAAACCTTTTATTCTCATCACAGATAAAATAAAACCTTTCTGGAAGGGCGGTCTACAACCGATTTTAAATTTGGGCGTACCCAACACCTTTGCTTTACTGTTTGAAATTAGTCTATTCAGTATGATTGCACTGTTTATCGCTCCACTCGGGGCTGAGATTATTGCAGGCCACCAAATTGCAATTAACTTTACCTCTATGGCATTTATGGTGCCCCTTAGTCTAGCGATGGCATTAACCGTACGAGTCGGGCAAGGCCACGGCGCTAACCAAATGGATCAAGTGAGAATAAGCTTAATAATCGGCTTTAGCTTGGCTGTATTAATAGGGCTAATACTGGCTGTTATCAGTTATTTTTTACGATTTGAAATCGTCTCACTCTATTCAGCCGAAGCGCCAGTTGCTTTAATTGCAACATCTCTGCTTATTTTCGCAGCAATCTATCAAGTATTTGATGCTATCCAGGCTGCCGCTGCTGGTGCTTTACGAGGCTTTCATGAGACCAAAGTAACCATGCTTGTCACCTTGATTAGCTTCTGGGGTATTGGGTTAGGGGTTGGGTACTTGTTTGCCTTTACCCCTTATTTGACGACTCCGATGGGGGTTCAAGGCTTCTGGCTAGGCATTACACTAGGGCTGATTCTCGCCTCTATTTTGTTATCGATAAGATTAAGGATGACCTATTATGAGAAACTCTGAGCCAACCCGTAACCGATCTCTTAACACCACATCAACCGGGTGCCCTTGCGGAAACCTCGCTGATTACGCGACCTGTTGTCAGCCGCTTCATGATAATAATGTAACTGCAAAAACAGCCGAGCAACTCATGCGAGCTCGCTATAGCGCCTTCTCGTTAAAGAAACTTGGCTACCTTTTATCAACCTGGCATGAAACGACCAGGCCTGGTCGTTTTGAATTTGAGGTGGGATTGGTTTGGACTGGCCTAACAATTAAGTCAACCCAAAAAGGACGTGAAAAGGACAATAAAGGCTGGGTACAGTTTAGTGCGAGCTACCAAATACTTATGGAAATAGGCGAGCTAAAAGAAAAAAGTTACTTTAAACGAGGAAAATGCGGCAACTGGTTTTATGTAGAAGGGGAAATATTAGCCCCCTGATTTTTTTTAATCATTGCCAAAAGGTAAGTTCACCCGTGCTCAGCAAAAGAACACTGCTGTGATAACCGAGGTTTATTTTAGGCTTTGTCGATTTTTATAAAGCCTATTGGTATTATTAGATACGGTAGATTAGATGCTATAGATAAACATCTTGACGTCTTTGCCATGCTCTAAAGTATTAAAAAACTTAATCCTCTTTATTCTTAAAAGATCTAAATAACCACCACATAGCCAATCCAACAACAGTGATTGAAACGGTTACAAAACCAAGGGTTATTAATAGGGCAGAACCCACACTTTCCATATCAGGCATATTATTCACTCCAATCTAAATCTTTCGGTATCTTTTTGATGTAAAGCATTTTACAATAAATTTTAATTCTGACCCAATGTTTGTCAAAGGTTTGTCAAAAATATATGTCTTTAACTATCTCTGAGCTCGAATCTGAACGAGCTAAAATTTTAGAAGAAATTGAAAGCAAGGCACAAACCTTTTCATCCGGCCCTAAAATGGATGCTACGGATAACCACTCATTAACAGACTGGCTCAATGCCGCAGAAGAGGTTATGCCTGTTCCTGAACCACAAAGGAAAAAACCCAAGATGCGCACTCCTAAAAATAAATCAAATTACTCTGCTCAAATGATGCAACCTTCAAAAAATAGAGCCTCTTTTTTCGGCGTGATTATCATGCTCTCATTACTGCTTACACTATTAGGCGTGCTTTATATCGCTTATAGCAGCATTAATAAAGAGCTTCAAAATGTAACCACAACCAATCAAGCCACGCTGGAGCAGTTGAAACAGTTACAAGAAGATATGCTTGAGCTTCAAAAATCCATGAGTACTGGTGGTAAAGCAGATGTTTTCATTACGCTTGAAGATAAAGTATTTGCATTAGAAGCAAAGGTAGAAGCGTTCCAACAGGGTGGTATAACCACAACAGATTTAACAGCAAAAACAGCATCAAGCACTACGATGACGAATACCGAAGTCGCAATGGCTGACCCTGCAAAAGCCGAAGCCGCTGAAACTCTAACACCAGTCAAACCTACAAGCCACTCGAACTTAGTTACTGAAGCCATCTTAGATCAAAAGCTTAAGGCTTATACCGAGCACCTTGAAGAAAAAATTGATCATAAATTAGAAGTTATTTTGCAACACATCACAAAGGGAAGTGGCCAAAAAATAGTATCGACCCCTTCTCAAGAGGCGCAACAACCAGCTGCTCAGCCTCAACCAGAGATTCAAGCGCCGAAAGCCCCCAGTGTAACAGAGACAAAAACACCGATTATCAATCAGCCTCTTTTACAAATGGTCAAAGAGGTGAGTTCACCCATAAAGCCTGTAGAGCCGGTCACGCCTACAGCGCCTAATAAGCATTACTCTGAGGATGTAAAATGGTTACTTGCTCAGCCTGCCGTTCACTATGTACTGCAACTTGCAAGTATGCCTAGCAAACACTCTCTTGAACTGATGGCAGAGAAGAAGCAGCTGACGGATATTAAAATAATTCCTCAAACACGAAATGATGTGACTAATTACATTATGGTGAC